>JAADFS010000011.1 GCA_013152795.1 Deferribacteres bacterium | reverse complement strand
GTGAAAACAGGGGTATCCAAAGAGGAGGCGGAGGCCATAAAGGCCAAGCTCGAGGAGCAGGGAGCAACAGTTGAGTTGAAATAAACTAAAAGGCAGGATTCAAGGGCCGGGTGAATCATTAAAAAATCCTCAATGATATCCTTGGATCCTTAAAAGGAGAATTATGGCAGAAGGTTTAAGGGTAAGAAAAGATTTTGGGAAGACATCCCAGATACTTGCTATTCCGGATCTTTTAGAAATCCAGAAACGCTCTTTTGAACGTTTTTTGCAGGAAAATATCCCGCCGGCACAGAGAGAAGACCACGGGTTGCAGGCGGCATTCAAGAGTGTGTTCCCTATTGTTGACTACAATGAGACCGCGTCCATCGAGTTCGTCGAGTACATAATCGGCCAGCCGAAATACGAGCAGAGGGAGTGTCTTGAGAAAGGCATCAACTATGCCGCGCCCCTGAAGATAAGGGTCAAGCTGCACCTGTGGGAAAAGGGAGAGGGGGACGAAAAGAGGCTGAAGGAGTCCAGGGAGCAGGAGGTATACCTGGGCGAGCTTCCCCTGATGACGGATACAGGCACATTTATCATAAACGGCGTGGAAAGGGTTGTCGTCAGCCAGTTGCACCGTTCTCCCGGGATACTGTTCAGCCATGACAAGGGTAAATCACAGGTGGGGGGCAAGGTCATCTTCTCCGCCAGGATAATACCCGCAAGGGGGTCGTGGTTTGATTTCGAGTTTGACACAAAGGATACGCTTTATGTCCGGATCGACCGCAGGAAAAAGCTGCACGCCACGATTATCCTCAAGGCCCTCGGCTATACCGAGGAACAGATACTGAGGACCTATTACCCGATCGAAGAGATAAGGATAAAAAACGGCACTGCAACAAGGAGCGTCACCAGCCATCTCGTGGGGCTGAGGGCTTTTAAAAACATCACTGTTCCCAAGACAAGGGAAGTGCTTGTCAAGGAAGGCGGCAGGATCACAAAGTCCGCCTTCAGAAAGATGGAGGCTGCGGGGATTACGGAAATCCCCATGGTCAAGGAAGAGCTCATCGACAGGGTGACCCTTACCGACATCATCGATCCCGAAACAGGCGAGGTGATCCTGGAAAGCAATGAAAAGATTACGGAAGACATAGCTGAAAAGATAATGACCCTTAAGGAAGCCACCCTTCAACTGCTTTTTATCGACGGGGTCCGGTATCTTCCCTCCCTCAGGGACACCCTGCTGCTGGACAAGGTGAGCAGCACCGACGAGGCCCTTGTGGAGATATACAAAAAACTCAGGCCCGGCGAGCCCCCATCGATTGCGGATGCAAAGGCGCTCTTTGAAGGGCTGTTTTTTGATCCGAAGAGATACGACCTCTCCGTTGTCGGAAGGCTCAAGCTCAACAAGCGCCTGGGGCTCGATATACCCTTGGAGACAAGGGTGCTTACGGACAAGGACATAGTGGAGATCCTCAGGTATCTGTTTGACCTCAGGGCAGGCAAGGGTGAAGTGGATGACATCGATCACCTGGGCAACAGGAGGGTTAGGGCGGTCGGCGAGCTCCTTGAAAACCAGTTCAGGATCGGCCTTGTAAGAATGGAGCGCGCCATAAAGGAAAAGATGACCCTTACAGAGCTTGAGAGTGCAATGCCTCATGACATAATAAACGCAAAACCCGTTATTGCGGTGATAAAAGAGTTTTTCGGTTCGAGCCAGTTGAGCCAGTTCATGGACCAGACCAATCCCATGTCCGAGATCACGCACAAGAGGCGTCTGAGCGCACTGGGGCCCGGCGGCCTGACAAGGGAGAGGGCCGGATTTGAGGTAAGGGACGTTCATCCCACGCATTACGGACGTATCTGTCCCGTGGAGACGCCTGAGGGGCCCAATATCGGACTGATCACATCACTGGCCTCGTATGCGAGGGTGAATGATTTCGGTTTTATCGAATCCCCTTACAGGAAGGTCAAAAACGGCAGGGTCACGGACGAGATAGAGTACCTTTCCGCAATTGACGGTGAAAAGCACGTGATAGCCCAGGCAACCTCGCCGGTGGACAGTGAGGGATATTTAATAGGCGAGACGGTCTCCGCCAGGGTAGGGGGCGACTTCAAGCTCGTAAGGACGGATGAAGTCAAGTATATGGATGTCTCGCCGAAACAGATAGTGAGCATCTCGGCATCGCTTATCCCGTTTCTTGAAAACGATGACGCCAACAGGGCGCTGATGGGTTCCAACATGCAGAGGCAGGCGGTCCCCCTGTTGCATACGGACGCCCCGCGGGTCGGCACAGGGGTGGAGGTTGTGGCTGCAAGGGACTCGGGTGTTGTAGTGATTGCCAAGAGGCCCGGCATCGTGGATTCCGTTGACGCCTCGAGAATTGTGGTAAGATGCGACGACGGCGGCGTGGATGTGTACAATCTTATCAAGTTCTACAGGTCAAACCAGGCCACCTGCATGAACCAGAAGCCCATTGTCAGGACAGGCGAGAGGGTGAAGAAGGGACAGGTGATTGCAGACGGCCCCGCAACCGACAAGGGCGAACTCGCCCTCGGCAAAAACGTCCTCGTGGCCTTTATGCCGTGGGGAGGTTACAACTTTGAAGACGCCATCATCATAAGCGAGCGCCTCGTCAAGGAAGACGTCTATACATCAATCCACATCGAGGAGTTCTCCATAGAGGCGAGGGAGACGAAGCTCGGGCCTGAAGAGATAACGAGGGATATCCCCAATATCGGGGAAGACGCCCTGAAGGACCTTGATGAAAGCGGCATTATCAGGATCGGCGCAAAGATAAAACCCGGCGACATTCTTGTGGGCAAGGTCACACCCAAGAGCGAGACGCAACTGACGCCCGAAGAAAAGCTCCTCAGGGCGATTTTCGGGGAAAAGGCGGAAGAGGTGAGGGAAAACTGCCTCTATGTGCCGCCCGGAATTGAGGGAACCGTCCTGGACGTAAAGATATTTACAAGGAAGGGAACTCCCAAGGATAAAAGGACGAAGGAGATAGAGGAGCACAAAAAGGAGCAACTGCGGAGGGATTTCGAAGACGAGACGAGGATTCTCCGGGAAAACAGCATACAGAAGATCAGGGAACTGCTTTTAAACGAAAAGCTGGCCGAAGACCTGAAGGTGCCCGGGGTGCAGGGTGTTTTATGCGAGAAGGGCAAGAAACTCACACAGAAGATCATAGACAGCATCCCCGACAAGTCTCTCCGCAAGGTGAAACTGGCTGATGCTGAAAAACAGCAGCAGATCAAATCCATAGAAGACAATGCCACAAAACAGATCAAGTTGCTTGAAAGCCGGTTTGAGAAGAAAATGGAGCAGTTCAAGAAAGGGGATGACCTCCCGCCGGGTGTCCTTAAGATAGTAAGGGTCTATGTCGCCATGAAGAGAAAGGTCCAGGTAGGGGACAAGATGGCGGGCAGACACGGCAACAAGGGGGTTATCTCCATTGTTGTACCCGAGGAGGATATGCCATATCTTCCTGATGGAACCCCTGTTGATATAATCCTGAATCCTCTCGGCGTGCCCTCCCGCATGAATGTCGGGCAGATACTGGAGACCCACCTGGGATGGGCTGCAAAGGAGCTGGACCTCTATGTCTCTACACCGGTGTTTGAAGGCGCAAACGAGAAAGAGATAAAGGAACTGCTAACAGAGGCCAACCTGCCGGTCAGCGGGCAGATCACCCTGTACGACGGCAAGACCGGCATGCCCTTCCAGAAACCGGTTACGGTAGGATACATGTATATCATGAAACTGCACCACCTTGTGGAAGACAAGATTCACGCCCGTTCCATCGGCCCGTATTCGCTCGTTACACAGCAGCCCTTGGGGGGCAAGGCCCAGTTCGGCGGGCAGAGACTCGGAGAGATGGAGGTCTGGGCACTGGAGGCATACGGCGCTGCATACACCCTGCAGGAGTTTCTCACAGTAAAGAGTGACGATGTTACCGGCAGGGCAAGGGTGTACGAGGCGATTGTAAAAGGAGACGCCAATCTTGAGCCGGGTGTGCCTGAATCGTTTCATGTGCTGATCAAGGAGCTCCAGAGCCTGGGTCTTGATGTGGACCTGCTGGAGGAGAAACCGGATGACAACGGCAAGGAGGGCAGAGAAAGGCGCAGGCTGAGTGCGCCGGCCAAGGCAAAGGCGTAAACAGACCTTAACCTTAAGGTTGCGTAAACGGGCAGACTCCTCTGCCCCGCAGGTGGTATTTTATGCCACTATATAAGGTAGACATAATTATAATTTAACAAGGGGGATTTTTAGTGGAAGATATATATTCAATATTTGAGAAGCCGAAAAATCCGACGGAATTCGAGGCCATAAGAATAAGGCTCGCCTCTCCTGAAAAGATACGCGCATGGTCCTACGGCGAAGTGAAAAAGCCGGAGACCATCAATTACCGTACTTTCAAGCCGGAGCGGGACGGGCTTTTCTGCGCCAAGATTTTCGGGCCTGTCAAAGACTGGGAATGTATCTGCGGCAAGTACAAGAGGATGAAGCACAGGGGAGTGGTCTGCGACAAATGCGGAGTCGAGGTCATACAGGCCAAGTCGAGGCGTGAAAGGCTCGGGCATATAGAGCTTGCGACACCCGTTGCGCACATATGGTTCCTCAAAGGCATCCCGTCAAGGATAGGCACCCTCCTTGACATGACCATGCGCCAGCTCGAGAAGGTGCTGTACTTTGAAAGCTATATAGTGGTCGACCCCGGCGAGACCAAGCTGAAAGAGAGGGAACTGCTCACTGACGAGGAATACAGGAAGAAGGTACAGGAGTTCGGGGACAAGTTCAAGGCGGGTGTGGGCGCAGAGGCCGTGAAGGAGCTTCTCAGGAATCTGGACCTCGATGCCCTGGCCAAGGAGCTGAGGACAAAGATACATGCATCATCATCCCTCGGCGTAAAGAGGAAACTCACAAAGAGGTTGAGGGTGGTGGAGGCGTTCCGGAAATCGGGCAACAAGCCTGAATGGATGATTATGGATGTCATCCCCGTGCTTCCGCCCGACCTCCGTCCACTGGTGCCCCTTGAGGGCGGAAGATTCGCCACCTCTGACCTTAACGACCTCTACCGGAGGGTGATAAACAGGAACAACAGGCTGAAGAGGCTGATGGAGCTCAATGCCCCAAGCGTCATCATACGCAATGAAAAGAGGATGCTCCAGGAGGCGGTTGACGCCCTGTTCGACAACGGCAGGAGGAGCCGCGTCCTGAAGGCGGCGACAAAGAGGCCGCTGAAGTCCCTGAGCGACATGATAAAGGGCAAGCAGGGCCGTTTCAGGCAGAACCTCCTCGGCAAGAGGGTGGATTATTCCGGCCGTTCGGTCGTTGTGGTCGGCCCTGAGCTCAAGCTCCACCAGTGCGGCCTTCCCAAGACCATGGCACTGGAGCTGTTTAAACCGTATATATTCAGCAAGCTTGAGGAAAAGGGCCATGTAACAACCATCAAGGCCGCAAAGAAAGTGGTTGAAAAGGGAGAAGACATAGTCTGGGACTGCCTCGATGAGGTCATCAAGGAACAGCCTATTTTGTTAAACAGGGCACCGACGCTTCACCGCCTCGGCATGCAGGCGTTCGACCCCGTACTTGTAGAGGGCAAGGCCATAAAGCTCCATCCGCTGGTCTGCACTGCATTCAATGCAGACTTTGACGGCGACCAGATGGCCGTGCATGTCCCCCTTTCAATAGAGGCGCAGGTGGAGGCAAGGGTGCTGATGATGTCCGTCAATAATATCCTCAGCCCTGCAAGCGGCAAACCCATTGCAACGCCCACTCAGGATATGGTGCTCGGCATTTACTACCTCACGAAACAGAAGAAGGGGGCCAGAGGCGAGGGGAGGGTCTTCTCCGGGCCCGAAGAGGTCAGGATCGCCTATGACGCGGGAGTTGTGGAAGAGCACGCGGCTATCAGGGTCAGGATGAACGGTTCCTTTGTGGATACAACGGTCGGCCGCGTCCTCCTCGGTGAGGTGCTGCCCGAGGGCGTGGCGTTTTCAATGATCAACAAGGAGATGACCAAGAAGGAAGTAGGCAAACTCGTTGAGTTCTGCTACAAGAGGCTCGGCAGGAAGGCGACGGTTATTTTTCTCGACAACATCGAAAAGCTCGGTTTTGCAGCCGCCACCCTGTCCGGCAACTCCATATGCATTGACGACATGCACATACCGAGCAAGAAGGCCGAGCTCATAAAAGAGGCGGAGCAGGAGGTCGTGGATGTCCAGAGGCAGTATGCCGACGGCCTTATTACAAACGGCGAGCGGTACAACAAGGTCGTGGACATATGGGCGGAGGTCACCGAGAAGATCGCGGACGCCATGATGAAGGAACTGGGAGCTGAGGGAATAGAAGATATAAGCAAGGTATCCGAGGAAGAGCTCCGTGAGAGAAGGTCGTTCAACAATATCTTCATGATGGCGGACTCGGGCGCCAGGGGCTCGGCGGCCCAGCTCAGGCAGCTTGCCGGGATGAGGGGCCTTATGGCGAAACCCTCCGGAGAGATCATAGAGACCCCCATCACCGCGAACTTCAGGGAGGGCCTCACACCGCTTCAGTACTTCATATCAACGCACGGCGCAAGAAAGGGCCTTGCAGATACGGCACTGAAGACAGCCAACTCCGGGTATCTGACCAGAAGGCTCGTTGATGTCACGCAGGACGTTATCATCAGGGAAGAGGACTGCAATACGACTTCGGGTATTCATGTGACAAGCCTGGTTGAGGGCGGTGAGATCATCGAACCCCTTGAGGAGAGGATATACGGAAGGATAGCCGCAGAGGATATAAAGGACCCTGTAACCAAGGAGATAATCGTACACAAGGGGCAGGAGATAAACGACGAACTGTCACAGGAGATCATAAGCGCCGGAGTCGACAGGGTGTTGATACGCTCGGTCCTGACCTGTGAATCCACCATAGGCGTATGCAAGAAGTGTTACGGGAGGGACCTCGGCAGGGGCGGCATGGTCGAGCTCGGCGAGGCGGTCGGAATAATCGCCGCCCAATCCATCGGGGAGCCGGGCACACAGCTTACCATGAGAACCTTCCATATCGGCGGTACGGCGACCAGGCTCGTTGAACAGACCGTGCTTGAGGCCAAGAACAGCGGCACCGTCAAGTTCATTGAACTGTCGACCGTTACGGACAGGGAAGGGGCGCTGGTGGTCATGAACCGCAACGGCAGCCTTGCAATCGTTGATGCAAAGGGCAGGGAAAGGGAAAAATACTCGGTTGTCTACGGCGCGAGGCTGAAGGTGAAAGACGGCCAGAAGGTCGAGGCAGGGCAACTGCTCGTTGAGTGGGACCCTTATTCGATCCCTATTATTACGGAAGTCGGTGGAAGGATAGCGCTTGGAGACATAGTGGAGGGCGTGTCGGTTAAAGAGGAAGTGGATGAGGTCACGGGACTCGCGCACAAGGTTATCATAGAATACCCCGCGCACATGAGACCGAGGGTGTCGGTGAAGGATGAACACGGCAAGGCCACGCTGAGAATCCCCGGGACCAATGCGCTTGCGCGGTACCTGCTGCCTTCAGGGGCGCACGTGCTTGTGGACAAGGGCACCATCGTGCATCCGGGTGATGTCATCGCCAAGATCCCGAGGGAGACGACAAAGACAAAGGACATCACCGGCGGTCTGCCGAGGGTTGCCGAGCTCTTTGAGGCGAGAAAGCCCAAGGAGCAGGCTGTTGTGAGCGAGATAGACGGTATTGTCGAATTCAAGGGCTTTCATAAGGGCATGAGGGTGGTTCACGTAAAGGGTGGAACGGATACCAGGGAGTACCTCATCCCCAAAGGTAAACATTTAAGCGTGCACGAGGGAGACTGGGTGAAGGCCGGAGAGGCGTTGATGGACGGCTCGATCAACCCGCACAATATACTCGAGATACTCGGCCCGAATGAACTGCAGAGGTACCTCGTGGATGAAGTCCAGAAGGTCTACAGGCTTCAGGGCGTCTCCATAAACGACAAGCATATCGAAGTTGTTGTAAGGCAGATGATGAGGAAGGTGAAGATCGAAGACGCCGGTGACACGGACTTCCTTGTAGGCGAGCAGATCGACAAGCTTGTCTTTGAAGAGGAAAACAGGAAGGTCCTCAAGCGCAAGGGCAAGCCCGCGCAGGCAAAGCCCATACTCCTGGGCATTACCAAGGCGTCTCTTTCAACGGACAGTTTCATATCCGCCGCCTCGTTCCAGGAGACCACGAGGGTGCTCACCGAAGCTGCGATAAACGGCGCAGTGGATAAGCTGAGGGGCCTGAAGGAAAACATCATAATGGGCAGGCTCGTGCCTGCGGGCACCGGCACGGAAATCTACAAGGAGACGTTCGTGGAAAGCGGGGACGGGGAGCCGGGATTTAATTAGCCGCGGATTCGCACACATGGACTCGCATGAAATTCATTGCCGATTCAATGCTCGGCCGCCTTGCCAGGTGGTTAAGGCTGCTCGGCTATGATACGTTGTATTTCTCTCGTATTGAAGACGGCCTCCTCGTGAAAACCGCGCGGGAGGAAGGCAGGACGCTCCTTACAAGGGATACGCGCCTGGTGAAGAGAAGGGGCGTGAAGAATTTCCTGCTGCTTGATGAAAACGATACATTCGACCAACTGAGAACGGTCATCACCACATTCCACCTGCTCCCCTGCAGTGAGTCCGGCCGGCTGAAACAACATTCTCCAAGCAGGTGCTCCCTGTGCAACAGTATCCTGGTGAGTGTCCCCAGGGAACAGGCAAGGGCGCACGTGCCGGATTATGTATACCGGACGTCGGACGGTTTCAAGCGGTGTATGAAATGCGGCAGGTTCTACTGGCGGGGGACACATCCCGAGAAGTGGCGGAAAAAACTGTCTGAGGTTCTTAACAGTGAATGTTAAACAGCGGATAATACCCCCGGCCGGCGTTATAATACTGGTTATATCATTCGGAACGGCAGGATATGCACTCCTTGAGGGATGGGGACTCTTCGATTCACTGTATATGACAATTATTACGCTTACGACAGTGGGCTATGAAGAGGTTCACAGGCTTTCGGCGACGGGAAGGGTCTTTACGATCATATTGATACTCACGGGTGTCGGCGCAATGTTCTATGCACTTGGTGTCGGCGCCAGGGTGCTCATAGAAGGCGAGATAAGGGATATCCTGGGGAGGAGAAAATTGAACAAAAAGATAAAGAGCCTGAAAAATCATTACATCATATGCGGTTACGGAAGAATGGGGAGGATCGTCTGCAGGGAGATGATCCAGAACAGGGCCAATTTTATTGTAGTTGAGAAAGACCCGGATGTGCTTGCAACCATGGAAAAGGACATACTTTCCCTTCAGGGTGATTCAACACAGGACAGTGTCCTTAAAGATGCGGGTATTGAGAGGGCCCTCGGCCTCATCTCCGTGCTTTCAACGGATGCGGACAATCTCTATGTAGTGTTGTCCGCCAGGGGGCTGAATCCAAAGCTCAGGATCGTGGCAAGGGCAAGCGAGGAAGGTGCCGGTCAAAAGCTTCTCAGGGCCGGTGCGGACAAGGTCATCTCGCCGTATCACCTCGGGGGATTGAGGATTGCGCACACGGTACTTAAGCCCGCTGTGGTGGACTTTATCGAGTTCGCCACCCGGAGCGGGAACCTCGAGCTGCAGATGGAGGAGATCAGGGTAAAGGGTACATCGCATATTGTAAACCGCAGCCTTGATGAATGCGGCATCAGGAAGGAACTGGGGATAATAATCGTTGCCATAAAGAGAGAGACCGGTGAGATGGAATTCAATCCCACATCCGCAACCGTCATAAAGCCGGGAGACACCCTTGTGGCCATGGGTGAGACAAAACAGCTTGAGGCACTTGAGAACCTCGTCGGGGTATAGACTGTCCGCCCGGCCGTCCTCTTTTTCCCATTTTTTGACACCTATAAATAGTATCTGTAAAAAAATCAAACCACAAAATATAGGGATCGGCTTTTTTCCCCATTTTCCACTTGACAAGTATTTGTAAGCCTCCTATACTGAATAGAGTGGTATAAAGTGGTATAAAGTGGAGGAAACGTGCCGGGGTTTTCAGGTAAGCACTACAACAGTCTGGATCCAAAAGGCAGATTAATAATTCCCGCCCCCTTCCGGGAGATTCTTTCCTCAAACCACTCTTCCAAATTAATTATAACAAACGAGGTATTCGACCGCTGCCTGTGCGCCTATCCGGTTGATGAATGGCAGAAACTGACGGACAAAGTCAGCAGGATGCCGCAGACATCCGATGCAGTCAAATATTATACGCGGAGGGTCATCGGTTCCGCAGTCGAGTGTGAAATTGACAGGCAGGGAAGGGTGCTTGTCTCTGCAGCGCTCAGAACGGATGCGGGTCTGAACAGCGAGGTGGTGCTCATAGGACTCTGCAACAGGATAGAGATATGGGACAGGAGTGAATACGAGGGAGTAGCAGACCCGACAAAAATCGACAAGGATGCATACAAGGAAGAATTAAAGAGCCTTGACCTGTAAATGCTGGAACCGGAGATAATCCATGTCCCTGTTATGCCGGAGGAGGTGCTTGAGGCATTGAAAATAAGGGAAAACGGAATATATGTTGATGCAACGGTCGGCACAGGCGGTCATGCCGCGTATATTCTCCGGCGCGCCGGGAGGTGCACATTGATAGGCATAGACAGGGACGAAAAGGCCATAGAGGCAGCAAGGGAGCGTTTAAAGGAGTTCGGGAATGTTCACCTTGTCAGGGGGAACTTCTCGGACATGAGAGATATTGTCAGTAACCTCGGTTATGCCGCTGTCAGCGGTATCCTGCTTGACATCGGTGTCTCTGCGCTGCACCTGAAGTCAGAGGGCAGGGGGTTCAGCTTTCTCAGGGATGAGCCCCTTGACATGAGGATGGACCAGGGGCAGGGCCTTACCGCCAGAGAAGTGGTGAACACATACTCTGAAAAGGAGTTGGCCGACATTATTTACAGGTACGGTGAGGAAAGACACAGCAGGAAGATAGCAAGGGCCATAGTCAATGCGCGGCGCAGGAGGCCGGTTGAATCCTGTAAGGAGCTTGCGGATATAATCAGCAGGGCGGTGGGCAGAAGGGGCAGGATCCACCCTGCGACAAGGACGTTTCAGGCGATCAGGATCGAGGTCAACAGGGAGCTTGAAGAGCTGACCGCTGCAATCGAAGAAGGGGCGTCCCTCCTTGAGAAGGGGGGGAGGTTGTGCGTTCTTTCTTATCATTCCCTGGAGGACAGGATTGTTAAAAATGCATTCAAAAAACTGGCAAAGGAAGGACGGTTCATGATAGTAACCAGAAAACCGGTGGTCCCGGGACAGGCGGAACAGAGGGCGAATCCCTCATCAAGAAGCGCAAAAATGAGGGTGGGGGAGAGGATATGAGCGGCAGGAGGATAAAGAACACGCGTAAGAGGACAACACTGATAAAGGCCGGTTTTTTCCTTTATGTCTGTGTGTGCCTCTTTGCCATTGTGTCGCTGCGGACAGCGGTATTCAACCTCGAGTATGAGCTCGGAAGGCTTAACAGACTCAAGGCCGACCTCGTGCGCGAGAGGAAGATGGTGGTCGCCCAGAGCGCAAGTCTCTATTCTACTCAGAAGATTGAAGACATGGCGGTGAAACGCCTCGGCATGACCATGCCGGAGAGGGAGAATGTGTTTTTTGTGAAAAGGACGGCACAGGCCGGTCCTTACAGGGCATCGATGAGGTAATGAAGGGAAATGGCTAAGAGAAGGCGGCAGAAGACAGAGACACGGAAACTGTGGGATGAGGATCCCGTAAGGATACCTTTTCAGAGGAGCAGGAAGAGGTCGAGCGTGCTCGTCACCGTCATCCTTTTCGGTTTTGCGGTTATCTTTCTGCGGCTTGTAAACCTGATGGTCATTGACCACAAGAAGCTCGCTGAAAGGGCGGCCGAGCAGTACACGGTCAAAGAGATATTAATACCCCAGAGGGGGATAATATGGGACAGGCGGATGAGAGAGATGGCGACGAGCGTGGAGGCGGACTCGCTGTATGCAGTGCCTTCGAAAATAAAGGATACGCGGAATTTATCCAGGGAACTGGCGCCCCTGATAAAGGTCTCGTCAAAAAAGCTGAACATGACCCTACTGAAAAAAAAAGATAGGGATTTCATCTGGCTTGCAAGGAAACTGGATATGAACACCGCGCTTAAAGTCAGTGCATTGAGGGAACAGGCCGGGTACGGCGGGCTGGGTTTTTTAACGGAGTCGAAACGTTATTATCCCAAGGGGTTCACCGCATCGCATATCCTGGGTTTTACGGATATAGACAACAAGGGAATAGCCGGCATCGAGCTCATGTATGATAAATACCTGCGCGGTGAGGCAAGCAGTGTCTATGTGAGCATGGACGCACGCGGCAACAGTCTCTCCGGCGACGTCAGGGAGGCAGTTGCCGGCAATAATCTCCTGCTGACCATAGATGAGAGGCTCCAGTATATTGTTGAAAAGGAACTGTCCGCCGCAGTGAAGAAATGGAAGGCAAAGGCCGGCGTCGCGATAATGATGAATCCCATGACAGGCGAGATCCTCGCAATGGCCGACAGGCCCACTTATGACCCCAACTTTCCGGGTAAATCCCGCCCCTACCAGAGGCGCAACAGGGCCATCACCGACCTCTATGAGCCGGGCTCGACCATGAAGGCCGTGCTGGCTGCCGCCGCGCTTGAAGAGGGGGTGGTCGGGCTGGATGAGGAGTTTGACGTATCGCAGGGATATATTGTCGTGGGCGGAAAACGTATCCGCGATGTCCATAAACACGAGATAATCACCTTTCCCGAGGTTATACAGAAGTCATCCAATGTCGGCGCAGTACAGATAGGCCTTAAACTCGGGAAGGAGAGGTACTATAACTACATAAGAAAATTCGGTTTCGGGAAGAAGACGGGCATAGACCTCCCCGGCGAGGTGAGGGGCATTCTCAGAAAGACGGAGGACTGGTCGGGCACATCGCTTGCGGCATTGTCAATCGGCCAGGAGATAGGAGTGACACCCCTGCAGCTTCTGGCGGCGTATGCGGCCATTGCCAACGGGGGGGTGCTGATGAAGCCCTATGTTGTATCCGACATAATCTCACCGGCGGGCAAGCCTGTCAAGAGTGTATCGCCCACGGTCAGGAGGCGGGTCATCTCCGAAGAGACGGCCGCGGTTGTCAGGGATATCCTGAAGACCGTGGTGGAAGAAGGAGGCACAGCGACAAAGGCGTATATCAAGGGGAACCTGGTGGCCGGCAAGACAGGCACCGCCCAGATATTCGATCCCCGGACAGGACGTTATTCGAGAAAGAGATACGTAAGTTCATTCGTGGGTTTTGTGCCTGCGGATAATCCGAGGATAGCGCTTATAGTTGTTATATATGAGCCCAAGGGCTCTGTGTACGGCGGGGTGGTCGCCGCGCCGGTATTCAAAAATATCGTGGAGCATACATTTGCATATCTTGACGTGCCTATGGAAAGGGAGGAGAACCAGATTGTTCTTGCCAGCACGCCGCGTTAGAGGAGAGTTTTCAGCGGGACGTATCCCGGCAGTATTTGCAGCGGGTACTTCCCGGCGGGGCAGATGACAATATCAGAACTTTTAAAATGTATAAGGACAAAAAGGATAACAGGGCCTTTAAGCAGGGAAATAAAGGGTATAGCCTATGATTCGAGACTGGTCGGCGAAGGTTTTCTCTTTGTGGCCGTCAGGGGGTTCACCTGTGACGGGCATGATTATATAAGGGATGCATTAAGCAGGGGGGCTGCTGCTGTGGTCGGAGAGCATGCAGTGGAGACAATGGATGCGCTGGATACCACCGCACGCAACAGTACCGCATATATCGAGGTCTCTGACAGCAGGGAAGCCCTGGCCCTCATTTCCGCCGCCTTTTACGGACATCCTTCTGAACGTTTGTCACTGGCCGGCATAACCGGCACAAACGGAAAGACCACAACAAGTTATATTACAAGGAATATCATTAATGCCGGCGGCAGGAGCGCCGGCCTGCTGGGCTCTGTCCGGTACATAACCGGCGGCAGGATCATGCCTGCGTCCAACACGACCCCGGAGTCCCTGGACCTGCAGAGGTATTTAAGCGAGATGGTAAACAATAAAATGGAATATGCCGTTCTTGAGGTGTCCTCGCATGCGCTTGCGCTCAGGAGGGTGGATGGCTGTGCATTCGACGTTGCGGCATTCACCAATTTTTCCCAGGACCACCTTGATTTCCACGGC
>JAADFS010000010.1 GCA_013152795.1 Deferribacteres bacterium | reverse complement strand
CGCCGGCAATCGCCGGTCTCGCCGGAACAGAGCCTGTACACAGGATAACGGCATCCGGGTTGCCGGCGGTTATCTCATCCACGCCTGCCTCCGTGCCTGTTATTACATTAACCGTCTCCCTGTCCAGCATGTATTTCAGGTAGCGCAGCAGCTCCGCGACCTCTTCCTTGTACCGCGCGCGGCTGGCCAGTCTGAACTGGCCCCCGAGGGTCTGCCGCCTCTCATAAAGCGTAACCTCGTGCCCCCTGCCTGCCGCCAGTATTGCCGCCTGCATGCCCGCAGGCCCTCCACCGACAATGGTCACTTTTTTCTTTTTCTCAGCAGGCCTGATCTTCATAATATATTCCTGCCCTGCAAACGGATTTACAGTGCAGCTTCTCCCGAGGCCGGGGACGCCCGACTGGGCGCAGTCCTCGAGGCAACAGATGCATCCCCGTATCTCCTGCCGCCTTCCCTCCCGGGCCTTAAGGGGCAGGTAGGGGTCTGCGACGAGGGCGCGGGCCATTGCCACAAAGTCCGCCTTTTCTCCGGCAATGATCTCTTCGGCCAGTTCAGGGGTGTTGATCTTTGCAATGGCTGTCACCGGTATGTCCACGGCCTTTTTGATCTCAGCGGCCAGATGCACGAGCGGGCCGGGCGCCGAGGAATGCGGGGGGATGGTTCTGTATTTGGTGGCCTTGTTGCCGGCATTGGCCACAATGGCGTCCGCCCCTGCAAGGGCCGCCATTTCAGCGACTGCGCGGGAATCGTCAATGGTTATTCCGCCCGCGATATATTCATCACACACGAGCTTGACCATCACGGGAAAATCCTCCCCTGCCTCGTGCTTGATCCTTTTAATAAGTGTGGTCAGAAACCGTGCGCGGTTCTCCGCCGTGCCGCCGAACTCATCCGTTCTTTTGTTGGACAGCGGTGACAGGAGCTGATGAATCAGGTCCCCGTAGCCTGCCTGTATGTCAACGCCGTCATAACCTGTTTCCCTTGCCCTGCGTGCCCCGCGCGCCATTGTGTCAATTGCAGCGTAAGCCTCCTCAGCGGACATATGATTCGCCATGGGTTGAACCCATTTGTCCCCCTTCTGTTTTGCACCTTCCACAGGCTTGTCGAAAAAACGTTCCTTCGGGTAATTCAGGTGCATGAATGCCTTTGCCCCCTGTTCATGTACAGCGTCAAGCAGCCGCCGTATGCCCTCGACATAGGACGGTTCATCCATGCGCAGTTCGTTCTTGCCTTTATACAGGGCGGGATAATCCAGGCAGGGGCAATCCAGCACGATCATGGCCGCGCCGCCTGCGGCCCTCTCCCTGTAGAAGGCGATCATCCGCTCACTCACGCGGCTGTCCTGTACGTACTTGGTGGGATAAAGGGGCATGATAATGCGGTTGCGGAGCCTGCAACTCCCGATAGAGCCTTCTTTGAAGAGATTCGGGTATGCCATGGTTATTTCCTTCTGTAATGTTCGATAAATTCCGTAATCTCTTTTATATAGTTTTCGATGTCTGCAAGATTATTATTCAAAATCAGATAGAGTTCCCTCTCACTGACCTCCTGATAGAAATGGACGAGCCTGTTCCTGTAACCTGCCATTAGTTTTAGTCTTTCGGCAAGCTCTGTTGTAATTATGTTATTGAGTGCCAGCGCATTGACTATTTCCTTGTATTCAACAATGCCTTTGCCCGCGGTCTTGGCAATAATATGTCTTCCTATATCAAAGATTGCTTCCAGTGAACGCCTGAGATAACTTTCCGCAACCGCGGGTGTATCGTCTTTAAGAAAATCTTCTTCTGAAAACCTGGAGATTTTTTTTAACTTGAGATATGCCTTATTGATAAAACCAAGTCTATCTTCTATCAGTTTTATATTCAAATTCGAAATAACCATCTTTGATTGCCTCGAAAAAATCCTTTTCATTAAGTTTGAATATCTCCAGTTCATCCGAAGCCATCATCATCACCTTTTCTTCATATCTTTCCCGGATGTCTTCGTCTGACGAATAGATGTTAATACCTTTTATTACCTCAAGCTGTATCAGATGGTCGACTTCATGCAGAAAAAGCAGGTCCGCCCTCAGCGGAGATACGAGTTCCTGAAGGTCAAGACTCAGCAACGCATAGGTTTCAAGAGGATTTTCAGGGATTGCAGTAAACAGTACTCCAAAATCAACATCGGATTCAGCATCGAACCCTTCGGTCTTTTTGCCATTCAAAACAGCCATGCCTGTTTCTTTCTGTGAGCCGAAAAGATAGCAGAGTGCTATATTGTACTTTTTGCAGATTTCTTCAATCCGTTTCACAGTTACAATTATATCAAATCATCCGGCAAAATCTATCACCCGCTGGCCGGGTCACTTATCCATCACCCCTCTGAAGACGCCCTGCACTTCCTCAAGTATCTTCCCGTGGACCGCGGGGGTTCCGCCGACTATGTTGCCTGTCAGGAGGTAATCACCGCCCCCGCCGAAATCCGTGATAATGCCCCCGGCCTCTTTTATCAGGATACTCCCCGCTGCCACGTCCCACGGGCTCAGCCCTATTTCAAAGAAACCGTCGCATCTGCCGCAGGCAAGATGGGCGAGGTCAAGTGCCGCGGAACCCGCCCTCCTGATGTCGCTGACCCTGTGAAAGATGTTCCTGAAGAGCCTGAGGTACTCCTCTATCATCTCTTTTTTGCGGAAAGGGAAACCCGTTGCAATCAGTCCGTGTTTCAGTTCACTGACCGCGGACACCCTGACGGGCCGGCCGTTGAGGAATGCGCCGGCGCCTTTTTCCGCTGTAAAGACCTCTTTTCTCAAAGGGTCAAAAACAAGCCCCATGATTATCTCTCCACTGAATTCAAGCGCTATTGAGACGGCAAAGGCGGGATAACCGTGAATAAAATTCGTGGTGCCGTCAAGAGGGTCTATTATCCATCTGTACTCCCCTGCAGCCGCATCCTTGACGGATTCCTCCGCAAGGAAACGGTGCCCCGGGAATTCCTTGCGGATCACCGACAGGATGGTACGCTCCGATTCCCTGTCGACATATGTGACAAAATCAGATGCCTGTTTTGTGTCTATATCATCCTTTGATATCTTGCCGAGATTCTCAAGGATGATATCCCCTGCAAGCATTGCAGCCCTGAATGCGGTGCCCAGGAATTTGCCTTCAGTGTTTTTCATGATTTGTTGCCCCATACCAGCACATGCCGGTCGCTTACAGCTTCAACGGTCAGATACTCAAGAGCGGCGCGTTTCAACTGCTGCCGGATCTCCCCTATAGTATATGCAGCCAGCAGGGAATTGTAAAAGTCTTTTTTCAGCACAGGCGGTGCATCGGCTGCATAGAGCTGAACCATATTCTCCGCCTCCTGCGGGCTGTCCGGACGCATCAGGTCCATTATAAAGACCGGCGCATGCTGCCGCGCACATGCCGTGACCGACTCCCACAGTATCAACGGGTCACTGAGGTGGTGCAGGAGGCTGTTGGATATTACGGCGTCATATTTTTTTGATGGCAGTTCATTATCCGGCAGACGGCACAGATTGAGTTTGATCCGATGCGAGAGGCCCTCTTTCTGCACATCGCGCATTCCTATATCCAGCATGGCCTGCGCCCCGTCGACGCCTGTTATGCGGGCGCCGGGAAAGGCGTTTGCAAAACGTATGATGACATCAGCGGTCCCGCATCCCAGGTCCAGCACCTCGCCGCCGGAGAAATCCGGGAATCTCGACATGAAATGCGAGACGAAGGCATCATGGGGCTCGGAGAAATCAGCCGCTGCATATGCCTCGGCCTGTGCCCTGTCGTTCATTAAATCATGCTCGGGTATACGTTTCATCATAGGTGATAAAAAGTGTCAGTGTCAGTATACCTTTACACTGGCATAAAAACATCGCCAGCGGGCAAGGGAGGCTGCCGGAAAAGCTTTATCTGCGATACCGGATTACCGTGATTCGTGTCCGTTGTTCGTGACCGTAAAAGAAAACGGACACGGAGGTCGGCCTTTTTTTCCGTTATTTCCTGCAATGAAGACTTATTTCCAATATCCCATCGCTTTATAAAGGTTTTACGGCAGCCTCCCTTGCCGCTGTATGCAACGTTAAGGTTTATTCACCTCCACTGGCTCTGGATGTCATATGTCCCGTGGCGCTTGAATTTTCTTTTTATGCTGTCAAGGTCATCCCCAGTCAAGTTATCCAGGGAATACTCCCCCATGTTTTCTTCGTTCTGCAGGTAGTACAGATAACCTATGTCTTCCGGCTCGAATCCGATCAGGCGCGCGCCGATCCCGTCAGCCTTGACAGGGTCGGCAGAGGCTATGGCCGCTTTCATTTCAACGGCGGTCCCGTCTACAGGGCCGTCGCCCTCCATGCAGACAAAGCCGTCGAGTATAACGAGGTCGGGCCATGCCTTCTTTGCAAAGCCTACAATATTTCTGTGGATCATTTTTACACTCTTGCGGTAGGCCGGATACTGCCTGAACAGGAAATTGATGAGCCAGTTGGGAAGCGCCCTCCTTGCCATTGACACTGTCCCGGCGGGCAGCCTGTCTATAAAGGTCTTGGGCGCGTCAACCTCAATGCCGCCTTTCATGCCGTGAATCATTGCCATGTCCTGCCTCAGCACAAGGCCTGCCATGTTTTTTATACCGAAGGTGGCAACGGCGAAATTGTGCGTTTTGGGGATGGCGAGCGATATTTTATAGTCGAATTCCGTTACACGCCTGGAGAGCCTCATGTGTGTATCGCCGACCACCGAGAGGATGGGGATGTTTATGTATTCTTTGTCATCGTCAAAGTGGGTGAGAGAAACATTGGCGTATTTTTTCTCAAGTCTGTAATAGTCATAATCCTCAAACACCTTTGTTGTCGGAAGCCCCCTGTAAAAGGCGGACGCAGAGCTTTCACCCACCACTATGGGTGTATCAGGAGCCATGTCCCTTATAAATTCAATGACGGCTTCTATGGCCTCCACGTGGGTATTGGCAAACTCGGGCTTAAGGGCCACGAGATTGGGTTTGATGAGGATGTTTCCGGCGTTTTTCAGCGGCTCCAGGTCTTCACGGATCAGGGAGAGGCACTTTCTGATATTCTCTTTCCTGTTGTCTCCCCTTACCAATGCAGCTTTCTTTTTATTCTTCATGGCACCCCCAATGACAAGCCTGTAATTGTATAAATCTTAAAGCGGCATCGTTAAGTTTAACCACTTGTTGATTTATACAGACGTTCAATCTCGATAGTTCTGATAAGCTCATAGTGCTATTCCTTTTTCTCTGAAAATACAGGCAGGGAACGTATCCGGTATCGGCTTTCCTCAACTGTAATAACAGCGCCTTTTTCTAATGCCGTATGAGAGTCCTCCAAGACCTTAGCAAGCCTTGCAATAACATGAGGTGTTCTTGTATTGCGGAGGCGAAAAGTTATAACACTTGGTATTTTTTTGCCGGAGGCAGCCGCTATCTCCCCGAAATCAAGATCAAACGTCAGAATTATTCTTTGTTCACGCCCGGCTTTGGTGAAAATCTCATCATCTGGCATTCGAATCAGATTTTGCTCCCTCAGATGCACAACATCATGGTTATTTTGTCGCAACCATTCGACAATGCGCCATGCAACGCCCATATCTGCAAGAAACTTCATTTGATTATCCCTCGAGTACCTCTTCTTTTGTTAACCATGCCGCATATTCTATAGCCTGTTCTATGTCTTCTCTCTCAAGGTCCGGATAGTCCCTCAGGATTTCATCAAACGTAGCCCCGTGGGCAATCTGGTTTACTATTACGGATACAGGGATTCTCATTCCTCTTATGCAGGCCTTTCCTGCCATGATTTTTGGATCAAATGTAATACGCTCAAACATATCACCGCCTCCATTTCTCGTCATATCTTTTACCAAGCTGCAAAAAACCTTACAGTGGCATAAAACATCGCCGGCGGGGCAAGGGAGGCCGCCGGAAAAGCTTTATCTGCGATACCTTCATTAGTAACAGCACAGCCCCCTCCCCCTAACCCCCTCCCAATGGGAGGGGGGACTTGTTTCTTTCTGCACCCTGACAACTGCACCCTGTACCCTGTTCTGTTAAAATCCCATCGCTTTATAAAGGTTTTACGGCAGCCTCCCTTGCCCCGTTTATGCAACATCAAGGCTCAAAACTCACCCTGTTCTTCACATATTCAAAGGACCCGTCGTTTGCCCACATATCAAGCAGCGAGGGCTCTTTCAACTGCATCCCCCTGTACCTTGAGACCGCCACGTAAGCGGCCTTCAGGTCCTTCAGACCGCTCATGTCACCCCACAGCTTCTCAAACTGCGCAACGGGATATACATCCTCCTGGCCGCTTCCCCACACATATTTCACATCCTTGATGGTCACATACGTGGGGATCCTTCTCTCAACCCGCCGGATCGCATCGAGTATCCTATCCTGCCCGTTGCCGTGCAGGAGCGTATCCCTGTCAATGCCGAAGAACTCCAGCAGGGAGTCGACACTTATCCAGTTTGTAAGTGTATTATAATAACTTAATTCAAATTCGTCTTCCTCACGCGGCAGGGCCATTCCCTCCACGAGCCGGATATGCCCGTCCACCCTGGCGAGACCTCCGCCCGTGTCTTCAATGCGTCTCGGAGTTACCTCGAATGTGATACACGACTCAGCCGCAATATGCATGCCCAGCAGGACAGGCTCAATATACGCCCCCAGGGTATCGATATTATGGCAGAGGAGATATTTCAGGCGGGGATTGTCCCTTATCATGCGCGCGAGGACGCCGTTTTTCAGCATGTTCGGAATTTCGTACCAGTGTCCCGGGGGATTAAACCTGAGTATGGGTTTGTTCTCGCTGTAGTCTTCACCCTCTCCCCTGTGTTTCGCCCACTCAATCAGCGCGGCATGCGTATCATCCATGACCTTCTGTGCGTTGTCATCCAGCCTCTGGCGGAGCTGTTCCTCCCAGTAAAACCTCAGGTCCCTCTCCATCGGATAGACCCTGTGGCCGATGGTCCTCGATGGCGACAGATAGATACGGCCGGCACATCCGAAGTAGGAAAAGTTCCGGAGGTATCGGGCAATCGCGTCGTGGGTCAGGTAACTTGTGGTGAACACGTGCTGTACCTCATGGCCCGACAACCTCCCTGTCCGGTTGCTCTTGGCAAGGTGTATTTCAATAAACGTCCTGTACCTTCCGTCCATTTTCACAAAGGGATTGACCGGCTTGACCACAGCGGCCCCGCCGCTCCACCGGCTTCCCATGCCCCCTGCAAACGTGACCACCGCCGCCTCGCGTCTCCTTAACGCCTCCATGCCCGCATCATGAAACCGCCGCAAGCCGGAAGGCACATCGGATGATAGTGTGCCTTCGTCTTCTTCAAAATGCAGTATCTCCTCATACCCGACATCCTCTATCACCTTGCTGCGCGGCAGGCGGTTTTTTGCAAGCCCTATCTCTCCCCTTTTAAGCATGGCCTTCATGTGCTCATGCGAAGCGGAGTCAAAGCCGTACTTTTCCCTGATTTCATCCTCGCCCGCGCCTTCCGCCGTGTTTAAATTGACCCCGCCGGCAGGTGATGGGGGCATATCAGGCATCTTTGCAAGGCTTCCGGTAAAGAGCCTCGCCGTGATACCCTCGTGATTAATCGCAAAGTCATACACAACCGGATCAATAATAAAGGGATATGAGGAGCTGTATACCGCCTTCAGATCATTCATTATCTCACCGGCCCTTTTCTTGAACACATCACGCATGCCGGGGTTGACTATAAACGCCATGCCTCCTCCGGACATTCCGCCGAGCATCAGAAACCCGAGGTAATCTTCCCTGAATTCATGCCTGAGTCTGTTTATCAGGTCCTCGGTGAATGCATTGTTCACCCAGGGGATGACCGGCTGTATCGCCTCTTCCCAGTCCTCTGTCGTGAGCCTGCCGAGTTCCCTCATGTCCCCCGCCTTCAGTGCATCGACTATCTTATCGAACAGGCTGATGCCCTTTAACCTGGCCTGCCACTGCCTTTCGTATTTCAGGAGATACTTTTCCGTGACCATTTCAAGTATGGGACCCACATCCTGTGATATTCCACCGTGCACGAGCACCATGGAATCGACTATCTTCCTTTCCACCGCCGGGGGGATATCTTCTTCGGTGAAGACATGATGGCGGGGCAGCAGGCAGCCCCTGCTTACACCGAACTCGGGATCCCCTTCAGCAGCGGACATGCCCGTGATCACCTTTATGCCGGGCCAGAGCCCGCCGGAATCCTGCCATCCACCGCCCGAGCCCCCGAGCCATTCACCGAGGATCGCCCTTGAGGCCACAATGCGCCTCTCCTCTTCCTGAAGGGGGCCGGTCAGGTTGCTTATCTGGCCGCTGAATCTCATCAACTGTGTTATGATGGCCGCCAGCAGGGTTGTGCTTACCGCAAGCCTGGAGCCCTTGGGGATGTTGTTTACCCTCGTGACTATCTGAATCCCTCCTGTTGTGCCGGTCAGTTTTCTTAAAATATCCTGCAAGCGTATATCCCTGTTCTCAAAGCAGGGAGGTATGATCCCGGAGGCCACCACCCCGGCCTTGAGCAGGGAGAGATAGTCATTACCGAAATTAAACAGCTCCTGCAGGGTATGTATCTTTTTGGAGGCCCTCAGGTCCGTGGAGACCAGATGTATGACCGGCTCCCTGATAAAACGGCACCAGCATTCACACGGCGGCCTCAGCGGCTCATTGCCGCCGTGGATTCTCAGGTCAACCGACAGATTGACGACCCTGGCGCCTTCCGGGAAATCCATACCGAGGAAAAATATATCCGACCACCCGCTGTGTGACGGGTCAAGCCTCACGGGTGATGCATCCATTCCGACCGGATACAGGCCGGTTACAGGATCGGGAGCCGTCATCACGGCAGGCACTGAGAACGGATATTCATCCAGGCTGTCGATGTTATACAGGTGATGGTTCTCCCTGCGCCGGCTTATCGACAGCTTCACCTGGTCGAGTAGATATTTGAAAGAGAGTTTATAGTACGCATCCGCAATCGCGCTGAACACGGCCCGGTTGCGGCGGCCGCTGTCATTGATCTCTCTTGAATAAACGGCGATGGATTTCTCGAAATCCCTCTCAAAGGCGGCCTTCACCCCGTCAAAGGGGATCTTACCCTGCCCGGCGGTCTCCCTGTCTTTCATCAGATAAAACCTGTAGATTGCAAACAGAAACAGGGACGCCCTGACTTTATGATAGAGGTTGGACGAGGATACGCGGAATGCCTCCAGTTCCGCGGCGAGCCTCAGCAGTTGCTCCCCGTCTTTGTCCTGCAGGAGAGAGTCAATGGAGCGATGGCGGAGGGTTTCATCTTCGCTTATTATTGTTTCGACAAGCACGTTGGACATAGGCGGATTCGGTATTTTAACATATTGTTAACCTTAATGTTGCATAAACGGGCAGAGGAGTCTGCCGGAAAACCTTTATAAAGCGATGGGATATTGGAAATAAGTCCTTGTTGCAGGAAATAACGGAAAGTGAAATTCCCAAAGATGTCAATATGCCGTGCGGAAAAGGAATCGCAGATAAAGCTTTCCCGGCAGACTCCTCTGCCCCGCTGGCTGTATTTTATGCCACTGTAAGGTTAATGTTGCATAAAACTTAATGTTGCACAAACTCTCAGGAGAAGACTCCCGCATTGCCTGCGGGAGCGGAAGACCATGAAGGGCAAATCAGTATATCCGGCAAAGATAACCCGCCCCGTTTATGCAGAAGTACTGAACCGCGAGAGGTTGTTCCACCTGCTTGACGGCAGGCGCAACAGGCCCGTCATCTGGGTAACAGGCCCTCCGGGTTCGGGGAAGACCACGCTTCTTAACAGTTATATAGATTCCAGGAAACTTCCATGCCTGTGGTATCAGGTTGATGAACATGATTCCGACCCGGCCACATTCTTTTATTACATGGGCCTGGCGGCAAAGAAAGCCCGCCCCCGCAGGCGGCAGCCCCTGCCGGTTCTGACCCCGGAATACCAGAAATCCATCCATGCCTTTACAAGGCGGTATTTCGGGGAGCTTTTCAGCAGGCTTGGGCCGCCGTTTGTGATAGTCCTTGACAACTATCATGAGGCGAATCGCCGGTCATTACTGCACGTGGTTATGAGAGAGGGTCTCTCATGTATTCCCGAAGGGGTCAATGTCGTGATTATCAGCCGTGACAGCATGCCCAAGGAGCTTGTACGCCTCAGGGTCAATGGAATGGTTTCGCTCGTTACATGGGAAGACCTGCAGCTTACCCTTGATGAAGCAGAGAGCATTATTCGTATCAGGAGAGATGTCCCAAAGGAAACGGCCGAGATTCTCCACCGCAGGTCATCCGGGTGGGTGGCCGGGCTTGTGCTTATGCTGGAGATGGGAGATACAGGCGAGAGGGAAGATCAATACCCTGAAAGCGCCTCCCATGATGAAGTATTTGACTATTTCGCCAATGAGATATTTGATGATGCCGATGCGGAAAGCAGGGAGTTCCTCCTGAAGACATCCGTTCTGCCTGTGATGACCCCTGACATGACCATGAAACTCACGGGACTGGAGCGTTCCGCCGGGATACTCATGGCCCTGTATCAGAGAAACTATTTTATTGCCAGGCGGCGGGGAGCGGAGGGCAAGTATCAGTATCATCCGCTTTTCAGGGAATTCCTGCTTTCATGCGCGCACAGGACATATCCCGGCAAAGAACTCCGCACTCTGAGGCAGAAGGCCGCTCTGCTGCTGGAGCAGGCCGGAGAGACGGAGGAAGCCGCCAATCTCTACATAATTTCACGGGACGGAGAGGGGCTTGCAAACCTGATCATGAAGCATGCCGAGAGACTCGTTGCACAGGGCAGAAATCAGATGCTCGGGCAGTGGATCAGGAGCCTTCCTGAAGGATTTCTCGACAATGCCCCGTGGCTCCTTTTCTGGCTTGCCATATGCGAGTTGCCTTTTGATCCGCCGGTGAGCCGCACCTGGTTTGAACAGGCCTACACGCAATTTACGGCACAGGGGGACGCCAGCGGAATGTTTATGTCCTGCTGCGGGGCGGTTGATGCGATTTTATACGAACAGGCGGATTTTAAATTGCTTGATAAATGGATAACCGTGCTTGAAGGGCTGTTCCGCTCCGGCCACCGCTTCCCCTCCATGGAGATAAAAAGCCGCGCGATATCCAGCATGTTTATATCCCTGCTGCTGAGACAGCCCTCTCATCCTGAAATTGAAGAGTGGGCGCAGCGCGTTCTTGCAGCCTGCCGGGAGGTTCAGGACCCCAGTCTCAGGATATTGTCAGAGGTGGATGTATCACTGTATTACCAGTGGACGGGCCGGTTTTCAAAGGCGGAAGAGGTAATCGCGCCGCTCAGGAGCCTGGCGCAGGACAGGCAGGTCTCCCCGCTGGCATTTACAACACTGAAGTCTTTCGAGGCAATGTGTTACTCGCTCAAGGGCATGCACGGCCTGTGTCTTGAGACGGTTTCCGAGGGACTGGAGGTTGTGCGGAGCAGCGGGGTGGATACGATGTTGCTGCAGCTCCTGATGCACGGAGCAGCCGGCTGCCTCGGCACCGGCGACCTGGATGGTGCAAGGAAGCTGTTTGAAGAGGCGGAGGTGAAAGCCGGAGATTCACAGCTCATGAACACAGCATACTACCGGTATTTACTGGCATGGGAGGCCCTGCTGCGCAATGACCTGCTGAATGCCTTTGAACATATCAACATAGCCCTTGACCACGTAGTCACAGCAGGATTTCCCTTCATGGAGGCCGTGATCCGCTATGCAATGGCACAGGTGCTGTTTGAGCGCGGCGAACATCGCGAGGCGGCTGCAAACCTCTCCTCGGCCTGCCGGATCGGGCGGGGCATGAAGAGCCTCATGATAGAGTATATGTGCCTGGTGTCCGAGGCATATTTTGCACTTGCCGCGGGCAAGAAACGTAACGCCCTCGGGTTTCTCAGACAGGCGATGGCGCTGGGCAGAAAACACGGGCTTGTTTACTTTATCTTCTGGCGGCCGCATGTGATGGCACGATTGTGTGTCAGCGCCCTGGAGGCGGGGATAGAGAAAGAGTATGTCATTGACCTCATCAAGAGGCACAACCTCATCCCCGACAGTCCCCCCCTTGATGTGGAGGATTGGCCCTGGCCCGTGAAAATATATACCCTCGGGCGTTTCGGCCTGCTCGTAGACGGAAGGCCCGTACGTTTCTCCAGGAAGGCCCGGCAGAAACCCATGGCCCTGCTGAAGGCGTTAATCGCATTCGGCGGCAGGGGTGTCGGCACAGGCAGGCTCATCGACGCCCTCTGGCCCGATACATATGGTGATGCCGCGGTCAGCGCCTTTACAACCACCATCCAGCGGCTGCGCGGTATCCTCGGCAATGAGGCGGCAGTCCGTGTCAGTAAAGGCAAGGTGACCCTGGACCATACATACTGCTGGGTGGATGCATGGGCATTTGAAAGAATCCTTTCGGAGACCGAGACAATGGTCAGGCACAGGAAGAGTCCGGGGAAGGTGTTTAAATTGTTTGAGAAAGCCCTCGGCATGTATAATGGCAATTTTCTCGGAGATGATGCAGAGCTCCACTGGACATTCTCCATGCGCGAGCGTCTCAGAAGCAGGTTTTTGCGGCATATTGCAAGTACAGGAGAATATCTCCGGCAGAACGGTGAATTTAAAAAGGCGATAGAATGCTACAAGAGGGGCCTGGAGGTTGATCCGCTTGCAGAGGAGCTGTACCAGCAACTCATGAGGTGTTACGCCGGCTTAGGCTACTACGGTGAAGTAAAAAAGACCTATCACAGTTGCCTGAACGCGCTTTCCCGCGTCCTCGGGGTAAAACCCTCACCCGAGACCGAGGCAATCTATAAGTCTATACCTTAATGTTGCATAAACGGGCAGAGGAGTTGCGGGTTTAACGGCTATAAGGCGATGGGATTTTAACAGAATAGGGTGCAGGGTGCAGTTGTCAGGGTGCAGAATGAAACAAGTTCCCCCTCCCCTGGCGGGAGGGGGGTAGGGGGAGGGGGTTGAGCTGTTACCCCTGAAGGAATCGCAGATAACGCTTTTCCGGCAGGCTCTCCTGCCCGCAGGCGATATTTTTATGCCACTGTAAGGTTAACAAAGAGACACGGCGATTTCATTATGCCGGGACAGGCCCGGACGGTAGGAGACCGCGCAAGAAAGGGCTGCTGGACCTGTACCTGCCACCCCAGGTTTGACGCGGTTATTGTGGACGAGGCTCATCGCATAACTGTACGTCTGCAGGGGTGTTGCTTGATATAGTGTCATAATGCCATTATAATATGTAATATTATGACAAAATATGTTCAGCGCGATATCTCAAAGATTGTTTTAGAGGCATTGCATGAGATGCCGGTGGTCGTAATTACCGGCATGAGACAGACAGGCAAAAGCACTTTTCTGCAGATGCAGCGTGAGCTTGGAAAGAGACGGTATATTACCTTTGATGATTTTGAATATCTCGAGGCAGCAAAGACAGACCCCGACGGACTCCTCGAGCCCGACCATCCCGTTACAATAGACGAGGCTCAAAGATGCCCGGAGATACTTACGGCAATCAAGAAACGGGTTGACAGAAAGAGAAAGAAAGGACAGTTTCTGCTGTCAGGTTCGGCTAATTTCGCCATACTCAAGGGAATTTCAGAGAGTCTGGCAGGTCGTGCAATATACTTGACACTGCATCCTTTTACACGCCGCGAACTATCAGGCAGGATTTCCGGAAAGCCGTTTTTAAAGAGATTTCTTGAGAAACAGGAGATCAGGGAAGGTCAATATCTGCCCCCTGTAAAGCCAAAAGAAATTCTTCAGGGTGGTATGCCGACCGTCTGTCTTGGCGATGTAAAAAACGCCTTCCTCTGGTTTAAGGGCTATGAGCAGACGTACCTTGAAAGGGATATAAGGGAACTCAGTCAAATAGCAAACATTATATCTTTCCGCCACCTGTTACATTTAATAGCACTGAGAACCGGGCAGTTGCTGAGTCCGAGTCAGCTTGGAAGGGATGCAAAAATGAATACGGCAACGACATCCAGATACCTCTCCCTGCTTGAGGCATCTTTTATTATATACCGGTTGAATCCATACCTTCGGAACCGCGCAAGCAGGCTCATCAAATCCCCGAAAGTTTATTTGAGCGACTCGGGACTTGCATGTTACCTCGCCAGCGTAAAAGACCTTGAACCTGCAACACGGGAACCACTCAGGGGAGCGTTGTTTGAGACATACATTGCACAGAATCTCTCCGGAATAATCGACTCCACTTGGCCGGAGGCAAGGCTTTATTTCTGGAATATTCAGGGGCGGCATGAAGTCGATTTCATAGTGGAAGCAGGCAGCAAATGTATTGCCATAGAGGTCAAGGCTGCATCAAGATGGGAGAAAAGGGATATCTCGGGTCTCAATGCGTTTCTCTCAACGACGCCGCACTGTAAAGCGGGTATTCTGGCTTATAACGGAAACAAAACCGTCAGGATTGGTGAGCGATTATGGGCCGTGCCTTTAAGCCTTGTGTTGTCATGAGCTTGCCGCATTCACTGCTCAGACGCCTTCTGTAATCTCCTCTTTGGTAAGCCTCGACAGGATGCAGATGGACACGGTGTCGGAAACGGATATTCCCTTAATGTCACAAACGGGCACGCTCTCCCGCCGGCTTATATAATTCAAAGGATTATTTATATCAATCTGTGACCTATTTGTGACATCCCGTATGGTAAAAAAATAATTAATACCACCTCTAATAAATGATTGAAAAACTGTCAATTTTAGCAGGAAAGGGGGGATATCCGGTTATGAAGAAGGCATTGTTTTTATTCACGGCGGCGGCGCTGCTGGTGCTTTTCGGCACCACCGGTTCCCGGGCCCTGACAATCGTTTTTGATCCGGTATCCCAGGATGTGATGGCGGGTGACCCTGTTGATGTCGCCCTTGTTATATCAGGTCTGGGAGATTATACGGCTGATTCTTTAAGCACCTTTGACCTGGATATTGTCTTTGATCCGGCAATTCTCGGCTTTAACAGTGTCAGTTACGGTGACCCCGTGCTCGGAGACCAGTTGGATATCTGGGGACTGGGAACTATTACTACAACCACTCCGGGAGCCGGCTTTGTTAATCTCTATGAGCTTTCTCTTGATCTTCCTTCTGACGTAGATGCGTATCAGGCTGGGAGTTTCACATTGGCAACCCTAAGCTTTGATACACTTTCTCCTGGAATGAGCTATCTGGATATATCTGTCAACGCCCTGGGTGACGCCTGGGGGGACCCTCTTACTGTGAGTACTCAGGGGGGGATTGTAAATGTAGTGCCTGAACCTGCCACACTTGTGCTCTTAGGCGGCGGGCTGGCAGGGCTCGGGTTAATGCGCAGATTTTGCGGATAGAAGATTTTCCGTATTCGGATGTTGCGGGGCGGGGATAAAAATGAGGCGTACCGATCTTCTGCGAACGCAAAGGTACTGTATTAATATCCTGTTTGTCTTTGTCTTTCTTATACTCGTGTTTTCAGCCGCTCCGTTGCCTGCGGTTACAGGCGACCTTGACGGAGACTGTGATGTAGACCTGAATGACCTGAATATCCTCCTTCTCGACAGAAACAACCCCGTGAGTGAGAGTTCCTGCGGTGAGGCGTGTGACCTGGACGGTGACGGGATAATTACGGCCCTGGACTCCAGGAAACTCGTCCTCTTGTGCACAAAGCCGAGGTGCGAGATACTGGACTCGGTATGCGAACAGCCCGCTGTATGCACGGACGGTGATACACGCCCCTGTTCAACCGCCTGCGGTGAGGGCGTCGAGACCTGTGTGAATGGACAATGGGGGACATGTGATGCGCCCCGGCCCGAGCGCGAGGTCTGTGACGGTCTGGACAATGACTGCAATGGTCAGACAGACGAGGGATTTGATGCGGATGGCGATGGTGTGGCGGACTGTTTTGATAATTGTCCCGGCACACCTGCAGGAGAAATAGTTGACAGTAACGGCTGTTCAGCGAGCCAATTAAATCGGCCGCCGGCCATCATCACCACTTCCCTTCCCCCTGCAAGGATCGATCAATTATACCAGGTGAAAATCGAGGCGGTGGACCCTGACAATGACAGCCTTTTATTCACCCTTTCGGCCGGACCTGACGGTATGACGATGGACCCGGCACAGGGTGTGATCTCATGGCGGCCTCAGGCATCCCAGATAGGAGACTGGAACATTGAGGTAATGGTGGATGACGGGCGTGGAGGAACGGACTCAAGACAATATCAGATAAGCGTGCCCGACACCATACCACCGAGTATATTCCTGAATGTCCCTTCAACATCATTCCCGGGTGCCTCTTTCATGGCAACAGCCACGGCAAGGGATAACATCGGGGTTTCGCGTGTCAGTATCATGGTTGAAGGACAGGCCCCCTTTGAATTCACCTCTGAGCCGTATCAGGCCGGCGTAACACTCTCATCTGTACTTCCGGCAGGCTCTACAGTAAAGGTAACCGCCCGGGCAGTGGATACAAGCGGCAACAGTGCGGAGACCGCCTCAATCATAACCATTGCAGGAGTGCCGGACACCACGCCGCCGAGTGTTAAACTGAACGCCCCGCCGACCGTCACACCAGGCACCACCGTCCAGCTCTCTGCCGTTGTAGATGATGATTCAGGCGTAAGTGAGGTCACTTTCTTTGTAGACGGCGAGCCGGTGGGGACAGTACCTGCCACTGAGCCGGTTATAGAATATCAGGTGCCCCCTGACCTGCCGACGGGAAGTACACCTGAAATCACTGTTCAGGCAACAGACTTCAGCGGCAATACATCAGAAGACCAGGATACCCCCACTGTTACGGATGTACCTGATACAAGCCCGCCTGAAGTCGTTATGAGCGTACCCGATACAGTGGAGGAAGACGGCAGTATCAATATCCTCCCGCGGATCACTGAAGACGGTTCCGTGGCCAAGATCGAGGTCTATGTGGACCACAGACTGGTAGAGACCATTACAGAGGTACCGCCGGGTGGTATAGACATCCCTGTGCCGGAGCATCTCTCCCCGGGGATGGATGCACTTGTTGAAGTGGTGGTCACGGACGGCTCGGGGAACGAGACCACAGAGGAGAAGATGATAAATATAGAGGCTCCCGGCAAGGGTGTGCTGACAGGAGAGGTCTATAATGACCGGACGGGTCTTCCCATTCAGGATGCTGAAGTCACGATCCTATCTCCGGATGGTGAAATCATTACCACCACAACAAATGAGCAGGGCAAATACACTGCAACTGTCAGGACAGGTGAGGTCTCACTTTCAATTAAAAAGAAGGGATACACAGAGGTTGTAAGGACAGGGGTTAAGGTGGAGGAAAACAGTGCCGCAGGTGTGTTTGATGCCAGGCTGACGCCCCTTAATCCCGCAGAGAGGGTCTCGTCGGTTATCGGCAGGGATATATCCGTTCCGTTTAATCTCTTTACAGCAGGCTATATCCCCGTGCTCCACGGCAAGGGGATTGACCCTGAATCCATATCACCTTCAAACATAAATCTCCAAATTCCCGGAGGGGCTTTAAATAATGATACCGGCATTATCCTTACACAGGTCAGCCCGCAGGGTCTGAAGGGACTCCTCCCTCCCGGATGGTCGCCCCTTTGCGTGGTCGATATCGGACCGGAGAGGGCAGCATTCAGCAACCCGGCAAAACTGACAGTGCCCAATATCCTCGGCTTCACCGCAGACAGCGGGCTGGTTCTTGCCGTCTATGACAGGGAAAAGGGAATATGGATTTCCGCAGGAAATGTTCAGACGGACAATACATCCATCAGCGGCGAGATACCATCAACAGGCCAGTATGCCTTTCTGATTCCGGATATTGTGCCCGAGAGGCCGCCTGTGCCTGCCCCGGGCACTGAAATCCGGGGAGTCACACTATCCGCACTGCCGCCAGACATCAAAGCTACACTGAGCCCTGATCCGAAGATCATATTCTACAGCCCCGGAGTCAGGTCTGAAGTGGGCCTGACAGTGACTCCGGACACAACTCCACTTTCAAGCGGTATCCCGGTTGAGACGGTCATTTCCGAGGAGTACAGTTTCTATTCCGGCTCAAAGGTCCGTCTCTCACCGTACTCTGAGGATATTGTCTTGTACAGTTTCACCCGGTTCCCCCTCACCGCCTCATATCCCGTGACACCATCCCTTGAATTCGAGCCCCTGAGCCTTGAGAAGGGGATTATCACAGTGGATGTTACATCTCCTGCAGGGCCGGGCCTCACGGTAATAGGGCCTGAGGGTGGTAAGGTGCTCCTGCCCAGCGGCGAGGAACTGGAGATACCGAAAGGGGCGTTTTCAGGATTTGTGCCTGTCAATATGGAAGTCCTTACCATTGATGATATAGGGATACCTTTACCCGGTGGTGTGAAATTCATAGGGGGTTTCAATATTGATCTCACAGGCAATATCCCCTCTCTGCCCCTTACCCTTTCCATACCGGCACCTCAGGGAATCACTGATGGGCAGTTCCTGCTTTTGCGAATGACGGAGGTAATGGGTGCAACAAGGTACGCCCTCTCAGGAGTGGGACGGATGCAGGGAGACAGGATAGTCACCATCAATGAACTTACTGATAATATTACTGTGAGATTTCCCGGTATAGACCGGGAAGGAAGGTATGTGCTGGTAAAGACCACGCAGGATGTGGGATTCTCAGGTGGAAGGGTCTTTGGTGTAACGGGAGACCCCATTTCTGATTCCCTCGTTACTGCTGATACCACCTCCATCGTCTCCCTGTCTCAATCTGACGGTAACTATGCCTCTGTTATTCCCGTGGGTGTGTTCAACCTCACTGCTGTCAATATCGTGACCATGGACAGGGCAAGTGAGGGTGGAGAGATAAGAGGAACAGGAGACCTCCTCAGTCTTGATATATCCCTGAGGGAGGAGCCACCATATGTGGTCTCAGTGGAGCCTGCCGATGGAGCGGAGAATATACCCCTTGAGACTTCAATAACGATAAACTTCTCTGAGCCCATTGACCCATCCGCAGCCACACCTGAAAACCTCCTCCTTACAGGCCCTGAAGGTGCCGTTTCCGGAAGTATTGAATTAAGAGAAGGAAATACAAGGGCCATCTTCAGACCTGCGGAACCGCTGAATCCTGACACGCTCTATACCTTTACTGTAAGCACCGGTATAAGGGACCTTGCAGGATACACTCTTGAGACACCCTATGTATTTACCTTCACAAGCCTCGACACCACGCCTCCACCACCACCTCCTGCCGGAAACATCAATGCCACCATACCAGGGGATGATGGAAAGACCACCGTTACAGGCACACAGGGAAGTGCGGGGGTTCACGATACGGTGAGAATCATCAATAAGACACGGGGGATTTCCATTCCTGTGCTTGTAAATCCGGACGGGAGTTTCACGGCCACGATAGAGGCGGGGCTGACGGATGAGATACTCATAAGCATAACCGACCCTGCAGGCAATGAGACGGTCGTGCCTGTGGGCGGATTCAGAAATCCCGACGGCAGTGTGGTCGGCCCTGAAGGCGGACAGATAGAACTTGAAAACGGTGTGATTATTGATATAAGGGAAGGCACCTTCCCTGAAGGGGCAGTGGTAAAGGCCACAGCAAAATATGAATCAGACATCCCTGTGTCTCCGGGTCCGGATTTTCCATTTGTTGCAGGGTTTGAGATCGAAAGCAGCGTATACCCCCGGAAATATTTTAATGTCTCTGCCCCATTACCTTCCGGTACCAATCCTGATGCCAGATGGGGTATCGTGGCAAAACTCGTGGACCTCTATGGTGGTGAACCTCATCTTGCAGTTGTGGACTCAGCCAAGGTGTCAAATGGACGGCTGGTGACTTCGTCTCCACCATGTCCAGGGGTAATTGGATACCATAGAAAGATTTATGCAATGTATGTAGCAGTCGCTGAAAGGATGATTAATTCTTTTGTTAATATCTCCTTTTCCATTGCCGGGAGACTCGCATTCACAAGACCAACCACCTTGCCCTGGTATTCTATACTCCTTTCTGCTGCATTAGATGTTCAAAGCATACTTGGTGAGATGGAGGATCTCATTAACACCGCAATTGAACTTTACGAAAAGGGTTACGGTAAATATCCCTTCATCTCGGCAATAAGCGGGGCCAATCCTTACGCCTGTATGATCATCCCGCCGGAAGCGGAATTCAAGGCGGTAATAAGAAATCCGGAGACGAGAGAAGTCATAGACTATATCGATATTGACCCCATAGAACCCTTTGGACATGCCAGTTTTGATCTGACCGCGTACAAAAAGGGCGACATATACGGACCTGAACTGGCGGGTATTGAACCTGTCGGCAGAATCCTGGATTCCGGCGACAACAGGATCACCCTCAGATTTTCAGAACCTATAGACCATATGTATCTCCTCGGTGCGGGTGAAAAGGACATCTATCTTACCTTGAAGGACAACGAGTCAGTCTATTTCACCGGCCGGTGGGAGTTGAAGGAAGACAACACTGTCCTTGTCTTCGAGCCACATAATCAGTTGCCGCTTGGCAAAAAATTCATTCTGCATCTTGAGAATATACGTGATTTATCAGGTAACACCTATGAAGGAACCAATATTGAACTTCAGACCTTCAGGCCGAAGATTATCTTCCCCTCCGGAGAAAACCACGTTGACCCTTTAACGATTGCCGGGGATCTCGGGGTGGAGCTTGACCGGATTCCTCAACAACCCCTTCTTTTCTTTGATCTTGACTATTCCACAAGGAGTTCCATGGAAAGTTATGACGGCAGGTGGCATACAGACATCGTTGCGATTCCTCTCACCGGGGATTACGGGGTCTACAAGATATTCAAGTTCGATGTATCCGACCCCATGAATCCTTATGCAGTAAGCGCCCATCAAGCCCATTCCCGGTATGAGCCGTACAGGGTGAGGCTCCTTGATGATGTCCTGATACCTCCGAGGCCTGACTTTCAGGGAGAGCCGTACTGGAAAGACCGGATTCTCGTTTACAACACCGAGGATCCGTCAATCAGGATATGCTGGGATCCTCAGTCCGGCAGCCGGGAGATTTACGACAGGTGGACTCAAAGCCACTGTGATCCTTCCTGTGAGACTGTCACGGGAGGATGTATGGACCTTGCTGTCACTGCAGGTTATCTGGGCAGTCCGACGGGCGCAGCCTACAGCATCCTGTATCCATTTGATGTGCAGGATAGTGATGAAATGAGATGGGTCGGGTGGCGTTATTTAAGTGACAGTGGGTGGGGTGAGTACATCAGGGGTGATGTCCCGGCCGGAAGCGGTTATCCCCGCGGCCTGTTCCTTGTTCCCCACATGGATATCAGTCATGGTGGGAAGGTTCATTCAGATACAGTGGGTGCCTTTGTGGCCAATAAGAAAACAGGGCTTCAACTGATTGATCTCGGACTTAACATGCCCGCGATAGGGGATGACGAGAGAAAGGATCAGACCAAGCCCTGGGCATCTGTTGAAAGGCTGCACATGATCAGGGGGTCGGATTATGTGGATGTCACCCTCGTCCCCTCAAGACTCAATGAGGACAACAGCCGGACATCTCCAAGGATTGTGGCTGTCACTGATACACCTCCCGGAGGGATACTGGAGATATTCACCCCTGATCTTGCAGGAGGAGGCCCGACAGGCAGCAAGACCCTTTCAAGGAAACCCGTCAAGCTTGCCGTTGCCACAGGTATACCCGCGACTGATTATGAAAGCGGGGAGGTCACCTACCATGACATCGCGGTAATTACCGTTTCGCGTGATACGGGTGGCGGTCTCCTGATATATGAGATTCCAGAAGATGGCTCAAGTCCCTCTGAGGGCCGGTATATTCAGATGCCTGTAGGGACGGGACCTGTTGACGTGGACAGCAGGGCACAACTTGCCTATGTGGGTGCGTATGGTTTAAATGAAAACACAGGGGGAGACGGCCTGTTGATAGTGGATATCAGTGAGCCCTTTACGTATACAGGAGATCGCGATGGAGACGGATGGGACGACAGGGTCATTGCAAGGATACCCCTACGGCTTCCTTCATCCGGAGTACCTGTGTTTATCCATGGTCTGAGGGTTGATCCCGAGAGGGGGCTTGTATACATGGCCGTAGGCGACCCTGAAGACCAGCCCCTCATGATTGCAAAGGTGAGGGATTGTCCTGATCCGGGTGTGGACTTCAAAGAGGTTAAAAAGGATATTTCCTTACCTGAAGATATACTGAGGCAGGGTATCGAGCAGGTAATTCGATATGGCCTGTCCGGAAGCGGCATCCCTGAAGGGTCGGTTGCAGTAGTGGCCTATAATGAGGGTGCATGTCTGTGGAGAGGTTCCTGCGGCCCTGCTGATACTCAGCATCTCAGGTACAGGTTTGCCTTGCTCATTCCGGAGTCGGAATGGGATAAAAAGGACCTGCTTATAAACACATTGACAGCCCGGGTGAAGGACGGGACAACAGGAGACCCGGAAAAGGTGTTCCTTGAGGGAAGCGATGTGTACGCAATCTACAGGGATATAGATTTTGTTCCCCTGAAACAGGAAGAGTTTATAAATGCCGATCTCGGCCTTGAAGCCGGCGGGACCGATTTCGGCCTTGCAAGGCAGACCCTTTTGCTTGAAATACTCCTTACAGGCACTTATATAGACACAATAGAAGGTGTGAAGGCGTCTCCGGTGCCGTTGGACATTATCCTGTCAGGCCTTGCTTCACCATGCGGTACTGCGGAGTGTGGGACGGAAGAGCCCTCCCATGTATGGAGACAGGAAGGGTACGAGGGTTTAAAACTCTCCCTTGCGCAATTCTACAAGGATGGATTACTGATTCGTTTTCTCAATGAATCCGTGAAAGGGACGTCCTTGCACAGTGACCTTGTGAAAGACCTCAGGGAAGCCGCAGGCCTTGCCCTGAGGGCTGTACTTGCACGAATGATTTCTTCTGAGGAGGGAAATCGTTTCCTCTCTTTCAGGGCAGACACCTACGGCATGGCAGACACAGGTGTGCTGGTGAATGAAAATTCCGACCCACGCCAGTGGGAATTCACGGCCGGTGTGAAGGACTTTGAGCATTGGATTGCCACCATGGCCGCCCTCTCTGTAAGAGAAAATACAGGTGTATTCTTTCCGGAAGATATCGTCGACAATGTGTTTGAATTTCTCTCTGTCTTTAATGGTGAGAAGTCCTTTGACACGGAAGACGAGGCAAACGCCTTTATTGCCAAATGCTTCAACTTCATCCAGCAGGAACTGGAGGATATCTCCTGGTCTGTGTACCAGGCTAAACTGATTGATGATCCACGTGCTGCCCAGAGGAACAGCAACATGGTTATGGTGGAAGGGGCGATCAATGATTTTCGTACCAACGGCAGGAAGGTAATTATTCCCAGATTTTTCAATGAAGGCTCAGGAACCGGATTATCCATACCTGTTCGGATGTATCTTTTCAATAATGGTTCATGGGAGGAGACTGTAAATAAAGAGATAGATATCAAGGGTGGAACCGAGACCGTCTTCCCACTCTATACTTTCAGACTCACAGGGATTGACCAGTCGGATCCCGTGAATTCAAAGGGCTGGGTGGCTCTTACCATTGATCTGCCGGAAAAGAAGATGCGGGATGGTGACAGGGAAAACAACCTGGAAGAGGTCTATTACTATGTGCTTGATCCTGCTGAGGCGGCGGCACCCGGGCAGCCCCTTGTTCCCGTCTTTCCTGACCCGGATGGAACCCTGTTTTTACCGGAGCCGGAATGTGCCTGTGATGCTCCGGAGATAGACGTGAGTCTCAGCATAAACGGCGCTGATTATGCTGAGCTGAGTCCCGGGCAGTGCGTTGACCTGGATGTGACCCTTACACAGGATGCAGGAATCTTACCAATGTGAGAGTACATTCAAATCTTCCGGGGCTTGAGGGCGTCTCGTGGGATGTTGAGAAGATCAGCGCTGGAGAGAGCCTGACCATACAGATGCCCTATTGTTTGGCCGATGCAGAAGACCGTTATATAAAGGGATATATGTGGTTTGAGGAAAATGATCCTGATTATGATCCCCTCCCATCTGAGTCCAATCCTGTAGAGATTGTAGTTCCCACTGGTAGATTGCACGTAGACGGGAAGGTAAATGGGAAAGATGAGGAGATTATAAGAAAAGGCACTGAAGTTAATTTCAGCCTGGATCTTTCCTCTCTTGATCTGAGCGGATGTTCTTCATCCGGTATTATCTGGGATATGGGTGATGGAACTCCACCTTCTACAGGCGTGACAGACTTATCCCATACATTTAATGCCGGCGGCACGTACTATCCAACCGTGCAGGTAAGGTGCGATGACAGGGAGGAGATGGACAGGATACCTGTCCATGTGGTGGATATGAGGATAGATATAAATGGTACAGATGCTGAGAATGATGACATGGTAATGCTTAAGAGTTCACTTCCCGGTCACATTCCAGTTCAGGGTGTAGAGATTATCCCGGCAAATATTGTCCTTTCAAGACCCTTAGATAAAACCGTTCATGTGAAGATAGGGCAGGATAGTGGTAATCGATTAGGCTTCCCTGGTGAGAACGAAAAAGAAAAGGTCATAACAATTCCTGCAGGTGAAATAACTGCAGGCTTCAGTATCGCCGGTTATGTAGGAAGCACTG
>JAADFS010000009.1 GCA_013152795.1 Deferribacteres bacterium | reverse complement strand
AATAAAACAGCCGAAGCCCGAAGATATAAAGTGCCGTTACTGCGGGGCTGACATAGAGATATGGAGCGATGAAACCGAGACCAAGTGCAGGGCATGCGGAAAGGTCAATACACGCGAGATGGGACCCTCGTGCCTGGACTGGTGCGCATTTGCAAAGGAATGCATAGGCGAGGAAAAGCTCAGGAGGATTAAGGCCGGCATTAAAAGTATCAATTAATCACTTTCATCCTGTTTTTCATCCTGCGGTCTTCCCTGTTTGTGTTCATCCTGCGGTTTCTTCCTGCTGAGGAGTCTTGATGCCCATATCCCCGCCTCGTACAGTATAATTATCGGAACAGCCATGAGTGTCTGGTTGAATGCATCGGGCGTGGGGGTCAGCACCGCAGCGACAACAAATGCCACCAGCACGGCGTATTTCCTGTTTTCCGCGAGAAACTGGGGAGTTACAATCCCCATCTTTGTAAGAAAGACCACAACAACCGGCAATTCAAAGATGGCGCCGAATGCCAGGATGAATTTAAGGGAGAAGTCTATATACTTGCCGACCGAAATCATCGGCTGAAGATTTTCAGTCTTGTATGTCAGCAGGAAGTTCATTGCAAAGGGAAGGATGATAATAAAACAGAAGAGTGCGCCAGCCGAAAAGAGTACGCTTGTCGTCAGGACAAACGGCAGGGCGTACTTCCTTTCATGCTCCAGGAGGCCGGGGGCGATGAATCTCCATGTCTCATAAAAGACCAGCGGGGAGCTGATTATGAAGGCGCTGATGAAAGATATCTTTATGTGCATCCACAGGGCCTCTGCAGGCGCAAGAAACACGAGACTGATGTCAGGGTTTTTTGTGGGAATCATGCTTACATACGGCCTTTCAAGGGAGAATTTCAGTGTGCTGTGCAGGGGCGAGGTCAGCAGGCGGAAGATATATTCAGAAAAATAGAAAGAGACGCCGAAGGCTATAATTATAAAAATGAGGGATACCAGTATCCTGCTTCTTAATTCATTGAGGTGTTCTGTAATGGGCGCCTTATCCATCCCTGTCCGTTTCTTTGTCTTTTTTGCCTTTTTCCTGGTCGCCCTCTGAATTCTTGCGGTCTAATTCATCACCGCCGGTTTCCCCCGTCTTTTCCTCCTCCTCAATCCTGCCGAGATTGCTCTCAATGGACTTGTATATACTTTCCTCGAGGGAGGCCTTTGTCTTTTTTATCTCTTCCGCTGCATCCGCTGCCCCGGCTTCCTCGAAAGACTCTTTGACGCCGCGCATGGCCGCCTTGAGTTCCCTCATCCCCTTTCCGAGCGCCCTGCCGAGTTCCGGAAGTTTTTTGGGGCCGAATACCAGGAAGGCGACAATGAAGATCAGGATCAGCTCCTGTGTTCCGAGATCAAACATGTTATCAATGACCCCCTCAATCCCCCTTTGCCTGAAGGGGGGATAAATCAACAATTTACGGAGAGTTTAAGCTTACGGTTGCTTTATAAGGGTTTTACGCCAGTCTCCCTTGCCGCGGTTATGCAACATTAAGGTTTAAGGTTACTTTGTAGTAACATCCCACTCTCCCGGTTTTAAATGGCGAAGAATATCACGGCTTCCATGAATTATTGCCGTTATGTGGCAGGCGTTATCCCGGATTAAATAGATAATACGATAAGCCCCATAAATCAACTCTCTGATTTTTTCATCCCTGAATTCGGGAACTATACGGCCGCAATAAGGAAATTGCCTTAAACACCTCGGAGCTTCAACAACCCTGGTCCCGAACCGTTCAGCATAAACCGGAGAATCGTCCTTAATATGTTTAATAATCTCATGGAGGTCATTTAGGGCTGGCTCTGTCCAGATGACTTTAACCATTCTTTGACTTTTTTCTCTGCTTCTTCCTGTGAAACGACTCTCCCTTCATCAACTGCCCTTATGCCTTTCTCAACCTTCTCGCGGACATAGAGATGATACTGAATGTCTTCAAGTGTACAATCGTCAGGGAGTGACCTGATTAATTCAATAGCCTGCTCTTTAACAGCCATTTTGCCTTCCATGAAGAAATTGAAAATTTACACCTATAATTTAGCAGAAACTCTTGGAATCTTTCAATCCGATTTGTCGAAATTTTTTCCCTTGACCTTACTTCAGGGTTTGCCATAAACTTTATAATCCGCAAATAAATCTGAATCTCACAGGAGGAGATCATGTTTGAAGGTTCGATTGTTGCAATAGTAACACCGTTTAAAGACGATAAACTGGATGAAAAGGCCCTGGAGGACCTCATAGAGTGGCATATCGCCTCAGGCACAAATGCCATAGTGCCGTGCGGCACGACCGGCGAATCCGCCACCCTTGAGTACGAGGAGCATTACAGGGTGATAGAGCTTACCATACAGGCTGTCAGGGGCAGGGTTCCGGTCATTGCCGGCACAGGGGCCAATTCAACTCAGGAGACCATTGTAATGACCCGCAAGGCAAAGGAACTGGGGGCGGACGGTGCACTACTTGTGGTCCCCTATTACAACAAGCCGACCCAGGAAGGCCTCTACAGGCATTATAAGGCCGTTGCCGAGGCCGTCGATATCCCCATAGTCCTTTATAATGTGCCGGGCCGGACGGCACTGAACATGCTGCCCGCCACGGTTGAAAGGCTCGCTGATATAAAAAATATAGTGGCCATCAAGGAGGCCAGCGGTAACATGGCACAGGCAGGCGAGATAATACGCCTCTGCGGCGACAGGATAGCAGTGCTTTCCGGGGATGATTTCACGACCTTCCCGTTAATGGCCCTTGGAGGAAAGGGGGCCATATCCGTTTCAGCCAATGTGGCGCCAGTGGATGTATCCGCCATGTGCCGGGCGATGCTGCAGGGCGATATAGAGGAGGCCAGGAGACTGCATTTCAAGCTTGAGCCGTTGAACAGGGGTATGTTTATCGAGACGAATCCTATACCTGTGAAGACGGCCCTCAGCATGATGGGAAAGATACAGGAAGAGCTCAGGCTGCCCCTGTGCCCGATGGACAGCGGCAACAGGGAGAAACTGAAAAAGATCCTTACAGATTACGGCGTGGAGGTGAAGTCAGGCTGATTCCCGCAGCTTGATTAATAAACTTCTTTTTGTTATAAAATAAAAGAAAAGAGGAAGGAGTGCCTGCCTTGTTTGTGATAAGAATAGAAACTTATTCCGACATTCGAGAATCAGGGAGCCAGCGAAAGATAAGTGTTGTGCGCCCGTAAGGGAATATGCCTGATCTTTCTTTCAAGGCGCCCACCTGTTTGTACAGGGATTCAAGTTTTATTCTACACGGCAAGGTGGGTATTTTTTATATCGCAGATGCGGGACCGGAACTGATTTTATCACCCGCTTTGACAGTTAAAACTTGACAAGGTATGGAAAACCATAAAGATAACACACAGATTTCAGGACCTCACAGAAAACACTTAAATTCTCCGGGTGCCTTTAAAACCGGCATGTTACAGGAGAATTCCGACGGGGTTAATCTCAAATTTTCAAAAATGTCTCACGATTTTGTCATGCCGTCCTTGTAAGATTCCTTTCTGTCATAAGCCGTTGCAGGTTGCCGCACTCTGCGTCTGGGGGGGACCAGGTAATAACCCTGGTAATGAAATGGAACTATTCAAATCAGACAGAAGGGCGCCCCTTGCCTGGAGGATGCAGCCTGAGAATCTGGACGAATTTGTCGGTCAGACACATATCCTGGGCCCCGGAAAGCCGCTCCGGGAGGCCATTGAAAGAGACTCCATCGTCTCTCTCATACTCTACGGCCCACCCGGCACCGGAAAGACCGCCCTTGCCCGTATAATCGCCGGAAAAACCGGAGCCTTCTTCATCTCGTTAAACGCCGTTACGTCAGGGATAGCGGACATTAAGGCGGCCCTGAAAAATGCAGGGAAAAGAGACAGGACCATCCTGTTTATTGATGAAATCCACAGGTTCAACAAGCTGCAGCAGGACGCCCTGCTGCCCGATGTGGAAAACGGCAGCGTAACGCTTATCGGGGCCTCGACGCACAACCCGTTTTTCTCCATTATACCCGCCCTGTCCTCAAGGTCCATGATATTTCAGTTTTTCCCTTTAAGCAGGGATGACATAAAAGTGCTGCTTGAAAGGGCCCTGCACGACAGGGAGAGGGGAATCGGCGGATACGGCATAAAGGCAGAGCCGGAAGCACTTGACTTTATCGCCGCTGTTTCGGAAGGTGATGCAAGAAAGGCATTGAATACCCTTGAAATGGGTGTTTTTATTATAAAAAGCAGGAACCTGCCGTGCTATGATGTTGACCTGGCAAAAGAGGTCTTGCAGAAAAAATCGCTCTATTACAGCGAGGATGAGCGCTATGACACCATATCCGCCTTTATAAAAAGTATGCGCGGCGGAGACCCCGATGCCGTCCTGTACTGGCTGGCAAAGATGATAGAGGCAGGGGAAGACCCCCTTTATATAGCCCGGAGGATTATCATATGTGCCTCTGAGGACGTCGGAAATGCAGACCCGCGGGCACTTCAGGTAGCGGTTGCAGCAATGCATGCAGTGGAATCGATCGGCATGCCCGAGGGCCGCATCCCGTTGTCGCAGGCGGCGATATACATAGCGATGGCGCCCAAGAGCAATGCCTCGTACACGGGCATTGAAAACGCCCTGTCCAGTGTCAGGCAGGAGAGGCTTGCGCCCGTACCCGCCCATTTAAAGAGCGCGGGTTACAAGGGAGCCTCGCGCTTAGGGGCGGGAATCGGATACAAGTATCCACATGATTATAAAGGACAGCGTGTAGACCAGCAATACATGACAGAGAACAAGACTTTCTTTTTTCCATCTGAGGAAGGCTACGAAAAAATATTCAAGAAAAGGCTATGTGAAAGGAGGAGCAGATAATGAATGGCACAGTGAATATCCTTGTTATTCTGATAGCAGGGCTTGTTGTTGGTTTTGTTTCGTCGCTCATATACTATAAAGTAAGTTCGAGTAAAAAATTGAAGGAAGTGGAGGAAAAGGCCAGGAATGTCTTACTGGAAGCTGAAAGAGAGGCGAATTCCATTAAAAAGGAGTCCCTGCTTGAAGCAAAGGATACAAATCTTCGTTTAAAGACAGAGGCTGAGAGAGAGCTGAAAGAACGCCGCGCAGAGCTGAACCAGCTTGACAGGAGGCTCAGGCAGAGGGAGGAGATGTTTGACCGCAAGCTTGAGCAGCTTGACAAGAGAGAATACCATTTCAGCAGAAAGGAACGGGAGCTTAACAACAGGGAAAAGGCGATACAGGAGAAGGAACGCAACTGCGAGGCGATTCTGAATAAACAGAAAGAGGTACTGGCCCAGATATCGGGCATGAGTGTGGAGGATGCAAGAAAGGAGCTTTTCAGGAGAGTTGAGGAGGAGTCGAAGTTTGAAGCCGCAAAGATTGCAAAACGGGTCCAGGACGAGGCCCTTGAGGCCGCGGACAGGAAGTCCAAGGAGATACTGAGCCTCGCTGTTCAGAGGTATGCCGGTGAATATGTAAGCGACAATACCATCTCCACAGTCAGCCTTCCCGGTGACGAGATGAAGGGAAGAATCATAGGAAGAGAGGGGAGGAATATAAGGGCGCTTGAGGCCGCCACAGGGGTTGAGTTCATTATAGACGACACGCCGGAGACGGTCCTGCTGTCGTGTTTCGACCCTGTAAGGAGGGAGATAGGCAGGATCGCACTGGAGAGGCTTATAAGCGACGGCCGGATACATCCTACCCGGATCGAAGAGGTTGTGGCAAAGGTCACCAGGGAAATCAACGCAACCATAAAAGAGGAAGGTGAGAAGGCGGTATTCGACCTCGGGCTGCACGGCATACATCCCGAACTGGTGAAGCTGATCGGAAGGCTTAAATACAGGACATCGTACGGCCAGAATGTGCTCCAGCATTCCAAGGAAGTCGCCTATCTTGCAAGCATAATGGCCGGCGAGCTGCGGGTGGATATAAGACTCGCAAAGAGGGCCGGGATACTTCACGACATCGGCAAGGCCGTAGACCATGAGATTGAAGGCTCGCACCAGGCGATAGGGGCGGATATGGCCAAGAAATACGGGGAGAACTTTAAAGTGGTCAACGCCATCCGCGTTCACCACGGCGAAGGCGACCCCGCCACAGTGGAGGCATCCCTTGTAGCGGCGGCTGATGCACTTTCCGCGGCAAGGCCGGGTGCAAGAAAAGAGACCCTTGTGGACTACCTGAAGCGTGTTGAGAAGCTGGAGGAGATAGCCACGTCCTTTGACGGTGTGAACAAGTCCTATGCAATCCAGGCGGGCAGGGAAGTGAGGATTATTGTAAAACCCGAGACCGTCAATGATGAACTCTCGGCCCAGATATCGCGTGACCTGGCGAAGAAGATCGAGGAGGAGCTTACCTATCCGGGCCAGATCAAGGTCACGGTGATCAGGGAGTCCAGGTACGTGGAGTATGCAAAGTAAACATTAATATTGCATAAGCAGGCAGAGGAGTCTGCCGGAAAACGGGAAAAAGGCCGTTCTCCGTGTCGGTTAACCGTGTCCGTTTCTGTTGAGTGTCTTTTACGGTCACGAACAACGGACACGAATCACGGGCAGTTGATATGCCGTGCGAAGTATTTCCTGAAGGTATCGCAGATAAAGCTTTCCCGGCAGACTCCTCTGCCCCGCTGGCAGTATTTTATACCATCACTGTAAGGTACATATCCCATGGAAGTAATCGTTGCAATGAGCGGCGGGGTTGATTCATCCGTTGCCGCATATCTGCTTAAACAGCAGGGATACAAGGTAACCGGCCTGAGTTTCGAGCTGTGGGACAGGAGGGATATGGAAAACTCAAATACCTGCTGTTCCGTCAGGACAATAGGCCTTGCAAAGTCAGTGGCGAAGAAACTCGGCATCGAGCATTACACAGTGGATGTGAGAGATGCCTTCTACCGTCATGTTATCGAGGATTTCTGCACCTCGTATATCAGGGGAACGACCCCGAATCCCTGCATCCTGTGCAACAAGTACATAAAATTCGATTTCCTCCTCAGGAAGGCCGCTGAAACCGGCGCCGGGTATATTGCCACGGGCCATTATGCAAGGACAGAGCCGGCACCGGACAGTGACGGGGAAGGGCGCAGGTTCCTGCTTAAAAAAGGGATTGACGAAAGAAAGGACCAGTCCTATGTGTTATACGTGATGGGGCAGGACGAGCTTTCCAGGACCGTCTTTCCCCTCGGAGGGATGAAAAAGCAGGAGACACGGCAGATAGCCCGGCAGCTCGGCCTTTCGACCGCCCTGAGGGCCGAAAGCCAGGAGATATGCTTTGTCGGCAGCGATAACTATGCGGATTTCATAAAGAATGTTTCACCCGAGGCACTCAGGCCGGGTCCCGTAGTGGATACGTCCGGCAAAGTCCTCGGTGAACACAGGGGAATTGTATTTTATACCGTGGGGCAGAGGAAGGGCCTGGGGATAGCATCGCTTCAGCCCCGTTATGTGGCGGCAATCGACAGGAAAAGCAACACAGTTATTGTCGGCTCAAGGGAAGATGCAATGAGAAGGAAGTTCAAGGTAAAGGAAGTGAACTGGATATCCATGACCCCCCCTGCAGAACCGCTGAGGGCCGGCGTCAGGATACGTTCAACCATGAGGGAGATGCCCGCAACCGTAACTCCTGAAAACGGTTCAGGGGTCACTGTTGAGTATGATGAGCCGCAGTGGGCGCCTGCACCGGGACAAAGTGCTGTTTTTTATCATGGAGACGTGGTCATCGGCGGCGGGATAATCGAATATATTCCGCTGGATGCCTGAGGTCCGGCGGGGTTAAGTTTCCTATTTAATTTTTTGACATTTCAGTGTATACTTATGGAGAAATGCCTAAGTACAGGATAGGATGCAGCGGATTCTTATATGATTCATGGAAGGGACCGTTTTATCCTGAGGACCTTCCGCATAAAAAATGGCTGTCTTTCTACATGGAAAAGTTCAACACGGTTGAACTGAATGTCACGTTCTACAGGCTGCTGAAAAAAGAGGCGTTTGAGCGGTGGTATAAAGAGACTCCTCCTGACTTTACATTCTGTCTGAAGGGCAGCCGCTTCATATCCCATGTCAAGAAGCTCAAGGATGTTGAGCTTCCCCTGTCGACATTTTTCAATGCCACGGCCCCCCTTCTGGAAAAGCTGGAAGTCGTCCTCTGGCAACTGCCCCCCAATCTGAAGCTTAACATGAAGAACCTCGAGGAATTCGTGGAGAACCTCAAGCGGTATCCTGTCCGCCATGTCTTTGAATTCAGGCACAAAAGCTGGCTTTCCAAGAAGGTCTTCAGCCTGCTGTCAGCCTCCAACATCGCCGTATGTATGGCAGACTGGCCCCACTTCATCGACGAATTGCCCCTGACCGCGGACTTTGTATACATGCGCAGGCACGGCGAGGGCGGCAGCTATGCGACAAATTACACGACAGAGCAGTTGAAGAAAGACGCAAAGAGGATAAAGGAATACCTGAAACTCGGCAAGGACGTATATATTTACTTTAATAACGATACATTTGCATATGCCCCGAAAAATGCACTGGAATTAAAGGCGATTCTCGAAAGCACCATCCCCAAAACCCTGATGCAGCAGATAGAGGCTGACACCGCCGTGCACGCAGAGGTCACATCCAGGAAGACGAAAAGCACAAGAAAGGTTGCTGCATCACGGGCCGCTAAAACAAAGACGAGAAAAACGGCCGGGAAGAAGAAATCATAACCCCGCCGCGGCTTGTCTTTTCACATGATCAGAAGTTTCCTTACCTGAAATCAGGAATATCCCTATTTATAAAAATCTTAAATTAGTAGATAATTATTATGAATATTAAAAAAGGTTGGATAAAGTTGGATAATGTTAGGAATAAAATAAGAGCTCAGGCTTACGGTCTGACGTCTAAAGTGTCAGGCTGGAGGCCTACCTGACTGTTCTTTTAAGTATGGAAAAAAGATCCTGCGAGAGGATACCGGTCAGTTTAGAGGCAAATTTTTACTGCGACAATACGGAGTGCCGCGGTACAGTGACAAACCTTTCGGAGACAGGGATGTTTATCAACACAAAAATAGAATTTCCCTTTGACCTGAATTTTGAACTCCATCTCAGGCTGAACGGAAAGATATTAAAGACACCTGTTAAAATAAGCAGGATAGAAAGGACGGACAACACTTACGGCGGCATAGGGGTCAGGCTTTTAAATCCGCCTGAAAACTATCTGAAATTTCTGGACAGGCTCAGATGCGGCAAGGAGGAATAAAGGGTGCAAAAGGAAAGCCCTAAAGGGTTAAAAGGCTCCCGTCCGCAGTTCGGACGGATTGCGGTTATGAAGGGCTTCATAACAGAGGATCATCTCAGAAAGGCCCTGGCTGAACAGATGAACAGCAGAGCGCCCGCCAGGGGTGGACCGCGCCGGCTTATAGGTGAGATTTTGTTTGAAAAGGGCTGGATAAAAAACAGGCAGATCCGGATCGTTCTGGATGAGCAGCAGAGATCTGGTGCATCCCGTCAATCCGGCAAAAGGGAATTGCACACCCGCAGTAAAAGAGAGGCGGCAGGTTCAAACGGCGTAATCCTGGCCGGTATGACCAAGCGGCAGGTGCGGGAGATACTGTCTTCATCACAGCCGAGGATATGGTATACGCCGGGGGAACAGGAAGTATGGTTTTACAAAGTTCCCCGGAAACAGAACATATACTTTGTTGACGACAAGGTGGATACGGTCAAATATCTCCATTAAGAAAAGCAGAAATTTTTCAAAAAATTTCTCCCCCTATTGACAAATTTTTCTTACCCTGATAAACTCCTAAGGTTTCCCCTCTGAGGGAAAAACACTAACTGAAAAAAGCGTATAAAATTAATAATTGGAGGAAAGTTGCCGACAGTCGCTCAATTAGTAAAAAACGGCAGGAAACAGATAGTCAACAAGACGAAGAGTCCTGCGCTTTCGAGATGTCCTCAGCGGAGAGGTGTGTGTACGAGGGTTTATACAACTACCCCCAAAAAGCCCAACTCCGCCCTCAGAAAAGTGGCGAGGATACGGTTAACCAACACCAACAAGATGGAAGTCACCGCATATATTCCGGGTGTTGGACATAATCTCCAGGAACATTCGATTGTTCTCATAAGAGGTGGCAGAGTAAAAGACCTCCCAGGTGTCAGGTACCATATTGTCAGAGGTGCCCTCGACACCCTTGGCGTGGCGGACCGCAGACAGGGGCGGTCGAAATACGGCGCCAAGAAACCAAAATAATTAACGGGTAAATAATTATGCCGAGAAGACGAGTAGCAGCAAAGAGAGAGATATTGCCGGATCCTATTTACAACAGTAAACTGGTAAGCAAGTTTATCAACTCTATAATGAAAGACGGCGAGAAATCCGTAGCGGCCAGGATATGCTACGGGGCGTTCGATATCATAAAGGCAAAGACGGGCAATGACCCGCTGAAGGTCTTCAAGACAGCCCTGGATAATGTCAAGCCTGTGCTGGAGGTGAAATCAAGACGTGTCGGAGGCGCCACTTATCAGGTGCCCGTTGATATAAGGCCGCAGAGAAGAATAGCACTGGCATTCAGATGGATTATAGGTTTTGCACAAAAACGCGGAGAGCGGACAATGAAAGAGAAGCTGGCTGCGGAACTCATGGACGCAGCCAATAAGACAGGCGCATCCATAAAGAAGAGGGAAGATACTCACAAGATGGCCGAGGCCAACAAGGCATTCGCCCATTACAGGTGGTAGAGATAAAGAGATGGCGGAAATTTCACTGAAAAATACAAGAAACATAGGCATCATGGCCCATATCGATGCAGGAAAGACCACGGTGACGGAGCGCATACTCTATTACACCGGTGTTACGTACAAGATGGGCGAGGTGCATGAAGGCACGGCTGTCATGGACTGGATGGTGCAGGAGCAGGAAAGGGGCATCACGATCAC
>JAADFS010000008.1 GCA_013152795.1 Deferribacteres bacterium | reverse complement strand
GCCGTACAACTTTCCGAGGGTAAAGGGGCCGCATCCGCTGACGTTCGGGCGGACGGATTTTCCGCATTACTGCCAGCACTGCGCCCTGTTCCATTCGCAGATGCCCATAGAGTGGGACGGGGCCATATGGCCTGTGATGCTGCCCGGGGAGAAGGACGATGACCCGTGCATATTTCTCTTCTACAAGGACCCTGCGGATATTCCGGAGGAGTATTACACGCGGGTGGGCAAGAAGAAGGTTAATAAGCGTATATAAAAAATCAATATCACGGAGGGAGACGATGTCCGGAGACAGATTATTCACTGAACAGGAACTGAAGGAAATGACCCGGCACGAATATGACCAGCTTTACGAAATACTCAAGGACGACGAGCAGTGCACTCAGGTCCTGAAGACATATGAATCGTTAAACCAGGCGGTGCTGGATATATACCTGAATTTTCTCGGCACAGTGCTCGGATACGTGCAGGAGAAAAAGGGCCTTGAGGGATTCAGGGAAGCGGCCCTGAGATTCGGCAATGTTATGTGGAAAGGCTGGTTCTCGCAGGTGCACAATACAGGCAGGTGGATGCAGTCCTGGAAGGAAGAGCCGTACCGGAGCCATTACAAAAAGGCGATCATGGACTTTGCCGCCTTTATGAGGGCCCAGGCCGGCAGGGGGATGAAGCTTGTTGAAGAGGACGACAAAAAGGTCACCTTCACCGTTGACCCCTGCGGCAGCGGCGGCATGTTCAGGAGGGCCGGAAAGTACCGTCCGCCGTTCAACTGGCCCGTGACCAGGGAGCCGCATCCGTTGACGTTCGGGCGGGCGGATTTTCCGTATTACTGCCAGCACTGCGCCCTGTTCCATTATCAGATGCCCATAGAATGGGCGGGCACCATATGGCCGGTGATGCGGCCGGGTGAAAGAGACGAGGACCCGTGCATCATGGAGTTTTACAAGGACCCCCGGGACATCCCGGAGGAGTATTTCACCATGGTCGGAAAGCAGAAACCGGTGAATGAGAGGAGTTAGCCCGTCGGGCAAGGGAGAGTTAACCTTCAATGTTACATAAACGCAGCAGGGGAGGCTGCCGGAAAACCTTTATAAAGCGATGGGATATTGGAAATAAGTTTTTATTGCAGGAAATAACGGAGAGTGAAGTTTCAAAGGACGTCAATATGCTGTGCAAAGTATTTCCTTAAGGAATCGCAGATAAAGCTTTTCCGGCAGCCTCCCCTGCCCGCAGGCGATGTTTTTTTGCCACTGTAAGGTTAATAAGTAAGGCAACTTTAAAAGCAAGGAGGATGACATGAGCCAGACGACAACATACAGGGATGATGTCACGCTGAATGCCTTTGAGCTGAAACTCAAAGAGTCCGGGCATTATCCGTTAAAGGCCAAGAGATTCAATGTGCTCGAGGCGAATGTGGGCTACAGGTGCAACCTTAGGTGCACGCACTGCTACGTGGAGGCATCTCCGGAAAGGACGGAAGAGATGCCCCTGGACATTATAGACAGGATATTGGATGTGCTCAGGGACAATCCGCCGCTCACCACCGTGGATATAACCGGCGGTGCGCCGGAGCTGAACCCCCACTACAGGTATTTTGTCAAATCCGCGGCCGATATGGGCAAAAAGGTGATGGTGCGGTCGAACCTGGCGATATTCGCGGAGCCGGGGATGGAGGACATACCGGATTTCCTTGCGGAAAACAGGGTGAAGATCATAGCCTCCCTGCCCTGTGTTACAGAGGAGGGCGTGGACAAACAGAGGGGCAGGGGCACATACAGGAAGATCATCCCCGTACTTAAGAGGCTGAACGCCCTCGGTTACGGAAAGGAGGGCTCCGCCCTCGAGCTGGACCTGGTGTTTAATCCCGCAGGGCCTGCGCTTGCCCCTGAACAGCAGATGCTGGAGAGGGTCTACAAGGACAAACTCGGGGAGATGCACGGCATAGTCTTCAATCACCTCATAGCACTGCCGAACCAGCCCGGCGGCAGGCTGAGAAAGTCGATGACCGATGAGGAAATACAGGCATACGAGAAAGAGCTGGAGGACAAGTTCAATCCCGACGCCCTTGAGAACGTCATGTGCAGGCATATAATCAACATCTCCTATGACGGAAGGCTTTATGACTGCGAGTGCGCGCAGATGGCCGGGCTGCAGGTCAGGCAGGATATATCCACGCTGGAGGACTTTGATTATGAAAGGCTGGCCGGCAGGGATATTGTAACCATGCCGTACTGCTTCATATGCACGGCGGGCGCGGGCACGACCTGCCTGCCGAGCGATGCATCAAAGGCGGGCGGCTCCTGCTGCCAGGGAGGTTGATATGAGATACAAAGGGAGGATATTTACCGGTTTTATCGCCGCCGCGGTCATCCTGGCCGGATTTATATTCGCCGGATGCGAGAAAAAGGCGGAGGTCAGAGAGACTTTCAAGATAGGGGCGGTGCTGCCGCTTACAGGGAACCTGGGATTTATCGGCGAAGGCTTCAAGAACGCCATGCTGCTGGCCAGGGAGCAACTCGGAGACACCAAGTACAATTACGAGATACTGTTTGAGGACGACCAGCACGACACCAAACTGACGGCAAGCGCAGCCAATAAATTCATCAGCATTGACAAGGTGGATGCAATAGTCACCCTCGGGGACAGCACCGCCCCTGTTGTCTCCCCGCTTGCAACCCAGCACAACATAATCCATTTCGGGCTTGCCGTGCAGGCGTACGTGGCGAAAGGGGACAACAATTTCATCCACTGGACACCGGCCGTGGAGGAGGCGAGGGTCCTCGTCAAAGAGCTCAAGAGAAGGGGCATCAGGACAGTGGGCCTCCTCGGCTCGAACTACGAGGGATTTGTCGAGCTCATGAACGCCCTGCGCGAGAAGCTCAAAGGCACGGACATCCGGATTTTATCGGACCAGACCTTCAAAAACGATGAGAAGGACTTCCGCACATTCATCGCGCGGGCAAAACAGACAGAGCCCGACATCTATGTGGTCCTGGCCATGACCCCTTCACTGGAGATTCTCGCAAAGCAGATGAAGGAAGCGGGCATCAACACCCCCCTGACCTCAATGGAATCCTTTGACGTAACGCAGGAGCCCGCACTGTTTGAGGGGTACTGGTATGTGAGCGCCGCTGTGCCGACCGGCAGCTTCTCCAGCGCGTATGAAGCCAAATACAACACGACCCCCCCTGTCACTGCGGCCAACGGTTATGACATCTTCAACCTGATCGTCACTGCCGTGGAAAAGGCGGGAGACTCACCCTCGCAGAAGCCGCCGACAGAGAAGATATCCAGGGAGCTGAGGAATATAAAGAACTACCCGGGCGCGCTCGGCACGTTGAGCATTCGTGAAGACGGGGTCGTGCTGTCCAGGGCCTCGGTGAAAATGATCAAAAACGGCAAGCCGGTTGCACTGGAGCTTTAAAAAAACGGAGGGAGATATGAGTCTGAAGACGGAAGTATTCATGAATGCCTTTGACCGGAAGTTAAAGGAGACAAGCGGGTATTACCCCCTGAGGGCCGAGAGGATTTTCAACATCGTCGTCAATATGGGCTATAAATGCAATCTGCGCTGCACCCACTGCTACGTGGAGGCATCTCCGGAGAGGACCGAGGAGATGCCCCTCGGTACGATCAACAAGATACTGGACATCCTATCGGCCAACAGTGAAATCACCACCGTGGAGATAGTAGGCGGAGCGGCCGAGCTGAGCCCTCATTACAGGTACCTTATAAAGTCAGCGGCGGATATCGGCAAGAAGGTGATAGTCTGCACCAATGCGGCGGTGTATCTTGAGCCGGGCTGTGAAGACCTGCCCGCGTTCCTCGCGGCGCACAAGGCCCAGATTTTCGTCTCCCTTCCCCATTACACGGAGGAAGTCGTGGACAGGCAGAGGGGAAAGGGGACATACAAGAGGGCGATAACGGCCATGAAGAGGCTGTGTGAACTCGGCTACGGACAGGAAGGGTCTTCGCTGGACCTGGGCATAGTCTATAACCCGGCGGGCACAGCCCTGGCCCCGCCGCAGGAGACGCTGGAAAAGGCCTACAGGGAGAAACTGCAGGAGATGCACGGCATAACCTTCAACTTTCTGGTGACCCTGAACAACATGCCCATAGGCAGGATGGGAAAGTCAATGTCCGCAGGTGAAGTGCAGGCATACATAAAAGAACTTGAGGGCAAATTCAACCCTGATACCATCAAGAACCTCTGCTGCAGGCAGATGATAACCATTGCCTATAACGGGAGAATTTACGACTGTGATTTCCGGCAGACAATAGACCTTCCCCTTGCCGGGGGCAGGAGCCACATAGACGACTTTGATTATGAGGCACTGAAGCAGCGGGACATAGCCACAAACACCCTGTGCTTCGCATGTACGGCCGGCGCAGGCCAGGAGCAACTTGACGCCTGGTGCGAGGACTTCAGGAGACAGCAATGATAAATGAAATAATCCGGAAATCATCGGACGGCGCTGAATTATCCGAAGAGGAGATAACCCTGCTTTTCAAGGTCCCACTTTTTTCCTGGGAATCGTTCCTGATTCAGGCGGCGGCCCGTGAAAAGAGCGAGAGGGCAAGCGGGGGGCTTGCCGAGGTACATGCCCAGTTCGGCCTGAATGCCGGGCCGTGCACCAGGAACTGCCTCTTCTGTGCATTCGCGGAATGCAACGGCGTGTTTACGGAAAACACCGAGCTGCCGGTTGAAGAGGCGGTCTTCCGCACCCGGCGGTTCGAGGAGGACGGCGCCTCAGCGATCTTTATCATGAGCACGGCCCACTATCCCTTTGAGAGGTTTGTCGAGGTCTCGCGGGAGATCAGGAAGTCCCTTAAAAAAGAGACCGTTCTGTTTGCGAACGTGGGCGATTTAACCGCCGCAAAGGCCGTGCAGTTAAAGGACGCCGGCTATGCGGGGATTTACCATGTGGTGAGAATGGGTGAAGGCCGCGATACGCCGATATCCCCGGAAACGAGACAGCAGACCATCAGAAACGCTGCCGAGGCCGGCCTGCTCATCGGCACGTGTGTGGAGCCGGTGGGCCCGGAACATACTGTGGAGGAGCTGGTGGAGAAGACAATACTTACACGCGAGGCGCGCCCGGTTTTCAGCGGGGCGATGAGGCGCGTGCCTATCCCGGGCACCGCAAAGGCGCAGTTCGGTATGGTCAGCGATGCGAGGATGGCCCACATCCTTGCAGTTGTGCGCCTTGCACTCGGCTATGAGGTACCGGGACACTGCACGCATGAACCCGGCGTAATGGCGGCCGCATCCGGTGGGGCCAACCTCGTGTGGGCAGAGACGGGGTCGAATCCCAGGGATACGGAAAGTGATACAGAAGGCCGGCGGGGCAGGACCGTGAGTGACTGCAGGAATATTCTGGAGGAAGCGGAATGGAATATTCTGAACGGGCCTTCGAGATTCTGTACGGTCACTTAAGCTTAATGTTGCATACATGGCAGGAGAGTTCCGGGTTGCGGGTTGCGAGTTTAACAAAATAGGGTACAGGGTGCAGTTGTCAGGGTGCAGAAAGAAACAAGTCCCCCCTCCCCTGGCGGGAGGGGGTTAGGGGGAGGGGGCTGAGCTGTCAGCATTGAAGGAATCGCAGATAAAGCCTCTCCGGCAGGCTCTCCTGCCCGCCGGCGGGTGCAGAGGCTGTCGGGGTACTTTAATTTTGTAATGAACAAACAGCGCCCGGACAGGGCGGAGAACAATTAAACAGGAGGAGGTTTAAATGGGAAAGGCCGCGGGATTCGTTGTCAGCATATTTGTTGCCGCACTGATGGTTTCAGCAGGGGTTATGTTCTCCGGCTGCGAAAAGGCGGATGTAAAGGAGACCTTTAAAATCGGTGTGATCGCACCCCTTACGGGTGATATCGCCTTTATAGGCACCGGAATGAAAGAGGCGATATTAATGGCCAAAGAACAGGCGGGTGATGATACCCGATACAACTACGAGGTCGTGTTTGAAGATGATCAGAACGAGCAGAAACTGGCAGCGAGCGCAGCCCATAAATTAATCAGTGTCGACAAGGTGGATGCGCTTATAACCCTTGATTCACCCTCAGGAAACGTTGTCAGTCCCATTGCCCTGAAGAATAACGTGATTCACTTCGGTATCGCGGTTGATCCGAATGTTGCAAAGGGAGACACCAATTTCATTCACTGGACCCCCGCGACCCGGCAGGCGGAGCTCCTTGCGCGCGAACTGAAAAGGAGGGGCATCAGGAAGGTCGGCGTGTTCGGAACCGTATCGCAGGCCGGCTGGAAGGTCTACGGCGATGAGTTTGTCAGGGCAGCAGAAAGAGAGGGCCTCAGTATTGTAACCAGACAGAATTTCCATGACGGCACAAAGGATTTCCGGAACCTGATCGCCCGGGCCAAGCCGACCCGGCCGGACATTTACGTGATAGAGGCCCCGACACCGGAGCTGGAGATACTCACCAGGCAGATGCGCGAGGCGGGAATCGATACCCCGCTGACAGGCATAGAGACATTCGAGGTCTCCGGGGACCTCGGGCTGTTTGAAGGATACTTCTATGTAAGCGCGGTGGAACCCACCAGCGCCTATACCACGGCGTATAAACAGAAATACAATAAAAACGCCCCCATATGCTCGGGCAATACATATGACATCTTCAACCTTATAGTCAGCGCAGTGGAAAAGGCGGGGGCGTCATCGTCAAAAAAGCCGCCTGCTGACAGGATAGCGGCGGAACTGCGGAACATAAGGAATTTCAGCGGTGCGCTCGGGATATTGTCCATTGATGAAAGCGGTATCGTTCAGTCCGATGCGCAGTTGAAAATGGTCAAAAACGGCGAGTTCGTGCCGTTGAATTAATCTCTTAGTTGCATGAACCGGCAAGGCAGCCTGCCTTGCCTGATGATGTGTTTTTGCCACTGTTTTAAATCGCGGGGAAGGTAAAGAAAGGAAAGAAATGATAGATAATTTTGCTTACTGCGGACTGGTCTGCGGGCTGTGCAGGGAGGCGGGGGAGAAGTGCAGGGGATGCAGGAACGGCGGCGCTGATGCGGACTGCTATCAGCGCAACTGCTGCATAGAGAAAGGAATAGATGGCTGCTGGCAGTGCGAGACGTTCCCGTGCGACCGCGGCTATTTCGGCGATGAAAAATGGAGGGGCATATGCCTCGGATTTGCGCATTGTATCAGGGCGGTCGGCCCGGAGGAGTTTTTCGGCATTGTCGAGTCCACGCTGGGCAGGGAGCTTGACTATGAAGACTACCTCTACAGGGACGTCAAGGACGTTGTGAAAATGCTGTGCGAAGGAGGGATGCATGAGGATTGATCCGCGGATCGGCTCCATTCTGGACAAGGCCCTGTCAGGGGGTGAAATCTCTGCGGGGGAGGCTGTGGAATTAATGAAAATCGATGAAAATTCTCACGAGATGTACGCCCTCATGTCAGCGGGCAATACACTGACGAGGCGGCAGTTCGGCGATACCGGCGAAGTCTACGCACAGGTCGGAATAAACCTCTGGCCTTGCCACAGGAGCTGTGCCTTCTGCTTCTTCGGGGAGGACTGGAACCTGATCAGGTCGCCCGGTGAGCTCAGCCCGGATGAGGTTGTCCTCAGGGTAAAGGCCTTTGAGGAGGCAGGGGCCAACGGCATATTTCTGATGACAACGGCGGACTACCCGTTTGAGCGGTTCATAGAGATCGGCCGGGCCGTGCGCGAGGCGGTTTCCCCGCGTATGCCGCTGGCCGCGAACATAGGGGATTTCACGGCGGAGCAGGCCCGGCAGTTGGTGGATGCAGGCTTCCAGGGCGTATACCATGTGTTCCGCCTGCGCGAAGGCCGCGACACGAGGGTGGATCCCGAGGTAAGGCTGCGGACCTTCAGGACCATAAGGGATTCCGGCCTTGCCCTGCTTTCATGCGTGGAGCCCATCGGGCCTGAGCATTCCCCGGAAGAAGTGGTAGAGGCAATGTTCCGGGGCAGAGAGTTCGGGGCCGTTAACTTTGCGGCCATGTGGAGGGTCCCTGTGCCGGGCACCCCGCTTGCGGCAAAGGGGAAGATATCCGAGGTGAGCCTTGCAAAGGCAGTGGCCGTTACAAGGCTGGTCTTCGGCGATACCATCAGGAGCATGGGCGTTCATGAGCCGAGGGTACTCGGCATGCGCGCGGGGGCGAACTCCATAGCCGCCGAGGCAGGCCCCAACCCGAGGGATACCGCCGAAGATACGGCCAAGGGGATCGGCTATTCCGTGGAGGCATGCAGAAATCTGCTGAGGGAGGCGGGCTACACCCCTCTGCAGGGGTATACAAAGGCATTTCAGAAATGAAAATTAACTTTAATGTTGCATAAACCAGGCAGAGGAGTCTGCCGGAAAACAGGAAAAAGGCCGTTCTCCGTGTCGGTTAATCGTGTCCGTTTCTGTTGTGTGTCTTTTACGGACACGAACAACGGACACGAATCACGGGCAGTTGATATGCCGTGCGGAATATTTCCTGAAGGAATCGCAGATAAAGCTTTTCCGGCAGGCTCTCCTGCCCGCCGGAGGGTGTTTTTATACCAATAAAAGGAGGTTGATCATGAGCAAAGCCGTGAAGGTTATTTTCATTGTGCTTATGGCTGCGGCGGTTGTTTCAGGGGTGATCCTGACAGGATGCCAGAAGGCGGATGTAAAGGAGACTTTCAAGATCGGATTCATCGGCCCACTTACAGGGGATATCGGATTCCTGGGCGTGGGGATGAAGAATGCGATGATGATAGCGCGGGATGAACTCGGGGATACGAGATTCAATTACGAGTACCTGTTTGAAGACACCCAGAATGACCCGAAACTGGTTGCAACCGCTGCCCAGAAACTGATGAGCGTCGATAATGTGGATGCGGTTCTGACCCTCGGGGTGAATGCCGGGCTTGTCACATCCCCCATTGCAACAAAATATAACAAGATACATTTTTCGATCGCCATTGAGCCGTGGGTCGCAAAGGGGGACAACAATTTCATCCACTGGACCCCCTCGCCGAAGCTCAACGGGCTCCTTATCGACGAGATGCAGAGGAGGGGCATCAGGACCGTCGGTGTCTTCAGGACCGTGACCGCCGAGGGTTATGTGGTGTACATGGATGACCTGCGCAAGGGGCTGAAAAACGCCGGTATCAGACTCGTCACGGACCAGACCTTCCAGAACGGTACCAAGGACTTCCGCTCTCTGATCAGCAGGGCCAAGCCCGCGAATCCGGATATTTACGTGATTTTTGCAGACACTCCGGAACTGGAGCTGCTCGGCAAGCAGATAAAGGAAGCGGGTATTAAAACCCCGCTGACATCCATTGAATCCTTCGAGGTCTCGCAGAACATGGAGCTGTTTGAGGGATACTGGTTTGTGAGTGTGGCGGAGCCGAGCGAGGCCTTTGCCCGCACCTACAAGGAGAGATACGGAGTGAGGCCCCCGCTGTGTGCGCCTAATGCATATGACATGGTCAACCTTATCGTGACCGCCGTGGAAAGGGCGGGCACCTCCGGAAAGCCCACCACCGCTGAGATCTCCAGGGAACTGAGAAAGATAAAGAATTTTCCGGGTGCGCTCGGCAACCTGACCATTAACCAGGACGGCATAGTCCTGTCCGAGGGGACACTGAAGATAATTAAAAACGGCGAAGTTCAGATATTAAAACAATAATAGAGGGTGCAGGGTGCAGTTGTCAGGGTGCAGGAAGAAACAAGTCCCCCCTCCCGTTGGGAGGGGGCTGAGCTGTCAGCACTGAAGGAATCGCAGATAAAGCTTTTCCGGCGATATTTTTACGGCACTGTAAGGTAAAAAGGGAGGCAACAACATGGAGGGAGACCGTATATTCACGGAAGAGGAGCTGAAGGAGTTGACATACAACGAGCTTGACCGCCTGGCGGAATGCCTGAAGGGCAATGAAAAGGGCATGGAGGTGCTGAAGAGGCTTGAGGTCCTGAACGACGGGTGCCGGATTGCGTACATGGACTTCACGGCAGCGGTGCTGGGGTACATACAGGAGACGATGGGGCATGAGGGCTTTGAGGAGTCAGTCAGGAGGTACGGCAATTCATTCATGAAGGAGTGGTATTTTCAGAGCCACAGCCCGGATGAGTGGATGAAGTCGTGGAAGGAGGAGCCCAACAGGAGTGTCTTCAAGAACCTGATAAAGGAATTTGCAGCGGTCA
>JAADFS010000007.1 GCA_013152795.1 Deferribacteres bacterium | reverse complement strand
CCCCCTCCCAAAGGGAGGGGGGACTTGTTTCTTTCTGCACCCTGACAACTGCACCCTGCACCCTTAACTTTGAACTCAGAACTTTGAACTTGGTTCCCCGGCAGGCTCTCCTGCCGTGTTTATGCAACATTAAGGTTTAAAGTTCCGACTCCCTGACTATTTTACCGGTTCCCATATAATCCCTCAGTACATCTGGTATTATAACAGACCCGTCTTCCTGTTGAAAATTTTCAAGTATTGCGGCAAGGGTCCGGCCCATTGCAAGGCCCGAGCCGTTTAAGGTATGGACAAATTCAGCCCCCTTTCTACCCTTTCTCTTGAACCTGATACCCGCCCTGCGCGCCTGAAAATCAAGGAAATTGGAGCATGATGAGATTTCCCTGAATTTCCCCTGCGCCGGGAACCAGACCTCGAGGTCATAGGTCTTTGCAGCGGAAAACCCGAGGTCGCCCGTGCACAGGCAGACAACACGGTAATGCAGGCCGAGCCTCTTTAAGACCTCCTCTGCATTGAGCGTCAGGGACTCGAGCTCACTGCGCGAGTCCTCGGGCCTTACAAATTTAACAAGCTCCACCTTGTTGAACTGGTGCTGCCTTATAAGCCCCCGCGTGTCCTTGCCGTAGGAGCCGGCCTCGCGCCTGAAGCACGGCGTATATGCAGTGTAATACACGGGCAGGTCGTCTTCGCTTAATATCTCTTCCCTGTGGATATTCGTAAGCGGTACCTCCGCGGTCGGGATTAACAGAAAGCCCTTTGAGTCTTCCGTCAACCTGAAAAGGTCGTCTTCAAACTTCGGGAGCTGTCCCGTGCCGGTCATGGACTCCCTGTTTACAAGGATCGGCGGGAATATCTCGGTATATGCATGCTCGCGTGTATGCAGGTCGAGCATAAAATTCATCAGTGCCCTCTCAAGGGCAGCGCCTGCCCCCTTTGTGATCACGAACCTTGCGCCCGCGATCTTGCCCGCCCTCTCGAAATCCAGGATACCGAGTTCCTCTCCGATATCCCAGTGGTTTTTCGGTTCAAATGCAAATTCAGGCGGTTCGCCCCACCTTCTTATCTCCTGGTTTTTTGTATCGTCTTCCCCCTCCGGAACCGTTTCATCGGGAATATTGGGAATCAGGAGCAGTTCCTGCATGGCCGCATCCTCGAGCCTTCTCAACTCGTCCTGCTTGCCGGTGATCCGGTCGGATATGGCCTTGGCGTCGGCGAGCAGGCCGGATGCGTCTTTACCCTGTTTTTTCATGTATCCGATCTGCCGGGACAACTCGTTTCTGGTCTGTCTCAGGTCTTCAACAACCCTGAGCACATCCCTCCGCCTTTTTTCAATCCCGAGGAACCTGTCGAGTATCCCGGTATCTTCCCCTCTTTTTTTCAGGGCGTCCGCCACCCTGTCCGGATTTTCCCGGACGAATCTTATATCAAGCATTATTAAAACCAGCCGCCTTTCATTATTTTCGACTTCCAACTTCCCCCTCCCGCCGGGGGAGGGGGTGAACGCGGGTCTATATTAAGGTAAGACAAATGCAATTAAAAATCAACGCACGCTCGCGGTAAACCCTGGCGGTTGCATTAAAAGGCGGGATACAAATCCACCCTGCCCTCTGAATTTAAATCCCCCTCTGTCTGGTACCGGATGTCCAGGAACTTTTCAATTACCCACAGGTTTGTCATGAGATGCCGTGTTATTCGGGATGCCGTAAAAGATGATTTCTCACGGGCAAGGCTGAGATAGATAACGATCTGGTCGGATAGATACGGGTCAAGGCATGCCCGCGTATTATGAAAATCCAGAAACTCTTCCGCGGCCTCTCTTCCGACTTCCTCTGCCGGCTTCCCCCTTTTCCCGAGGGATGAAAATCCGGCAGGTGCGCCTTCGTATTCAGCCTTCAGAAAGACAAATGTCCCCTCGCCGGGGGACGGTACCTCCATAACGCGGATATCTGCGCTCAGGGGCGCAATGGTCCTGATCAGCGAATTTTTTTGTCTCTCGGCAATACTTGCGGGGAGGTTTGCAACCCCGGAATATCCGGAGGCAGAGAGCAGTTTCCCCTTCACAGTGATATTCAGCCCTTTTATTTCCTTTGCGGGAAGGACTTTAAAACTGACCTCACCCCCTCCTTTCGGATAGAAGCCGTACCTGTTTATTGACGATTCAACCCTGACTCCGAGTCTGTCCAGCATTGTCAGGAAGACCCGGGAAATGTAATCGTAGCAGGGGCTGAACGGCACGTGGGTGCCGCCTTTGATAGTAATCCGGGAAGGGCCGCCGGCAGATACGAGCGGCGGCAGAAGCGTCTGTAATACAAGGGAGCTTGACCCCGCGGTCTTTATGTCGAAATAATAGCCGCCCGGCCTGATCTCACGGGGAGTGAACATCAGTTCAGTTGAGCCTGTTTCCGCCCCTGAGACCTTTGCACCGCTGATTTCAGAGGCTGCTCTGACACATGTTACATGCTGCGGCATAAGGCCCGGTTTTTTCCGGCCTTTTCTGATGTTGAAGAGCCTCAATGCCCGGCCTGTTATACAACTGAGGCTCAGGGCCGTCCTTAAAATCTGTCCGCCGCCCTCACCGAAGCTTCCGTCTATTTCGATTGTTTCCATGGCTTGACCTGCAGCGGCATTAATGCCGGTAAGGGGCAGGGCATGCTGCCCGTTTATGCCGTTTTCAGTTCAATTAAACCATAAAAGTTCAAATAACTCAAAGGAGAAAGCAGGGATAAGCCAATATTCAGAAGGCTTTTTGGTATAATAAAAACACCTTGATGACGAGAAAGCGTGTTTATAAGCTTTTTTCAGCCGTTTCCTTTATCCTCCTTGCGTGCATTAATTCTTATGCCGTTGACGCCGTGGTAACCCCGCAGGAGATAAAGCCGGGCGATGTTTTTCTCCTATCGGTGGAGGCAGCCCCGGCCTCCCGCGCGGAGGCCGCATTCCGCGGAAAGAAGATACCGCTTTATGCGGGTCCGGATAACCGCCTCGTGGCCCTCGTGCCCGTGGGCATTGATACGCCGCCCGGAAGATATGATGTCACCGTCAAAAGGGGAAAGGGAGAAATAAAAATCCCTGTCATTGTAGTGCCCCATAAGTTCAGGACAATAAAGCTCACCCTCCCGGAGGAGAAGGTTACATTAAGCCCTGAAAACCAGAAACGCGCGGCAAGGGAGGCGGCCCGCCTTAAGAAAATATGGCCTGAAAGCACCGCAAGGGCATGGGCCGGACAATTCGTGCCCCCTACTGATACGGAGATATCAGAGGTGTTCGGGGTAAAGCGCATCATGAATGAAAAGAAGACGAGCGTCCACAGGGGCATGGATTTCAGGGGAAAGACCGGTACACCGGTCAGGGCGATAAACGCAGGGAGGGTTGTGCTGGAGGATGAGCTTTTTTTCGGGGGCAACACTTTGATTATTGACCACGGCACAGGGCTCTATTCCGTGTATATGCACCTGTCACGGTTTAATGTAAAAGAGGGGGAGAAGGTTTCAGCAGGACAGACCATAGGATTCATAGGCAGTTCGGGAAGGGTCACTGGGCCTCATCTGCATATGAGTGTCAGGCTCAAGGGGGTGAGCGTAAACCCCGAATCACTGTTTGCATTACAGTTGCATGAATCTTAACCTTAATGCTGCATAAACGGGCAGAGGAGTCTGCCGGGGAACAAAGTTCAAAGTTCTGAGTTCAAAGTTAAGGGTGCAGGGTGCAGTTGTCAGGGTGCAGAAAGAAACAAGTCCCCCCTCCCTTTGGGAGGGGGTTAGGGGGAGGGGGCTGAGCTGTTACAACTGAAGGTATCGCAGATAAAGCTTTTCCGGCAGGCTCTCCTGCCCGCAGGCGATGTTTTTATGCCACTGTAAGGTTAAATTTGAACGTTGCAGTAGAGTGGGGGGTTCAACGGCTATAAGGCGAGGGTTATGAGGCTGAGGCAAAATGAATAACAGCAGCTTCCGCGCCAGGATAATCTGGGTGATAATATTCGGGGTCGCGATGGCGTTTGTCGAATCCGCTATCGTCGTTTACCTGCGTGCTATCTTCTATCCGGAGGGATTCAGGTTTCCCTTAAAGGCCCTCGTTGACTATAAAATCCTTGTCGAGGTCATGCGCGAGGCCGCAACCATATTCATGCTCCTGTCCGTTGCATACCTTGCCGGACGCTCATTGTGGGAGAGATTTGCATATTTCATGCTGTCATTCGGGGTGTGGGATATCTTCTATTATGTGTGGCTCAAGGTACTGATCGACTGGCCTTCTTCAATATTCGAATGGGATATCCTGTTTCTGATACCGCTGCCGTGGATAGGGCCTGTTATAGCGCCTGTGTCGATTGCGTTTCTGATGATCGTCTTCAGTATGCTCATACTGCATTCTTTTGAGAAGGGCCGCGGCTTCAGACCGTCCGTGTCATCGCACATCCTTGCGCTGGCCGGCACGCTAATTATACTATACTCTTTCATGCATGACCTGGGCGCCACACTGCACCAGCAGATGCCGGAGCCGTACCGCTACGAGCTTCTTGTCGCCGGTGATTTGCTGTTTATCGCAGCGTTCATTGTTTCGTATATGAGGACGGTAAGGGCGTAACCATAATGTTACATGAATGGGCATGGTAGTCTGCGGGCACAGGTTTTTATACCACGGTAAGCTTAAGCTATAAAACTATGAATGGATATTTAACCGCACTTCTTGCCGCATATTTCCTGATCATAGCCTTCGGCTACTGGCTCGATTTCCTGAACCTCTCCCACCTGAAAAAATACGGGTCCGTGATTCCTCCCGAATTTGAAGGGCAGATAGACCGGGACCTGCTGCGCAGGACGCGTGATTACAATATCGAGCATACGAAGTTCGATCTCATTGCTTCCGTCTTTAACAACATTGTCTTCCTCATTTTCATTTTCGTGCTGCTTGATATTTACAACTCATGGATCATGTCCCTCAACCTGCCGTTCATCCTCTCGGGGCTGGTCTTTTTCCTTCTGCTGAGTTATGCCGACACCGTTATATCAATGCCGTTCAGCCTGTACAGCACATTCAGGATTGAAAACAGGTACGGATTCAACACCATGACATTCAGGCTGTGGGTAGCCGATACAGTGAAATCCCTTGTTATCTCCACGATACTGATGGGGCTGCTTACAGCAGTGGGCCTGTTCATTGTCCTGAAGAGCCCGGAGATGTGGTGGTTGTGGGTGTGGTGTTTTTTCCTTGTCTTCGGGATTTTTATAATGTACATTGCGCCGTATGTTATTGAGCCGCTGTTTCACAAGTTCACCCCCATTGAAGATGAAGAACTTGAAGGCGGTATACGCAGCCTCATGCAGAAGGCGGGGATAAAGGTAAGCAGGATATTCAGGATGGATGCATCAAAGAGGACCACGCACACGAATGCATACTTCACGGGCATCGGAAGGGTGAAAAGGATCATCCTCTACGATACCCTCATTGAAAAGATGAACCGCGATGAGATACTCGCGGTACTTGCCCATGAGGCCGGGCACTGGAAGAAGAGACACCTCCTGAAACACATTGTCGTTACCGAGGCTGTTGCACTGATTGCGATCTATGCAGCCTATCTGCTGCTGCAGGGTGATTTTCTCACTGAACTTTTCAGTATAAAAGAAAGCTCTTTCTTTGCAAAGGTTGTAATCGTGGGTTTTATCGGTTCTATAGTCTCCTTTCCATTGACGCCTGTGTTTCATTATTTCTCAAGAAGGCATGAAAACGAGGCCGACAGGTTTTCATATGAACTGACAGGCAATGCCGCAGGCATGATAAGCGCTCTCGTAAAGCTCTCAAAGGACAATCTCTCCAACCTGCACCCGCATCCCCTTTATGCGTTATTCCATTATTCCCACCCGCCTGTCCTGGAAAGGATAAGAAGGATCAGGGAGTTTGAGAAGGGGCGGCTTTGATCGCTGATAGCCCCGGCGTCTTATAGTTTTTTTGACAACACTCCGGCAATTATTGTTAAATAAAAAGCTTGATAAATACGGTAACAACAGGAGCTTGTCATGTCAAAACTGAATCTTAAGAAATCAAAGGAACTGTTCAGAAAGGCGAAACGCCTGATGCCGGGAGGGGTCAACAGCCCGGTCAGGGCGTTCAGGGCCGTAGGTGGAACCCCGCTGTTTATTCAGGCTGCAAAGGGCTCGAAGATATATGATGTGGACGGAAATGAATACATTGACTATGTCCTTTCATGGGGGCCCATGATACTGGGGCATTCCCATCCGGCTGTAATCAGGGCGCTCAGGAAGGCCTGTGAGAGGGGCACGAGCTATGGTGCGCCCACACCGCTTGAGGTGGAGCTGGCCGGCATGATCCGCAAGGCGTATCCTTCAATGCAGGTGGTCAGGATGGTCAACTCCGGCACCGAGGCGACGATGAGCGCCATCAGGGCTGCAAGGGGTTTTACCGGCAGGGACAGGATCATAAAATTCGAGGGCTGCTACCACGGCCATGCAGACGGGCTGCTTGTAAAGGCGGGCTCGGGGGCCGCGACATTCGGGGTGCCCGACAGCCCGGGGGTTCCGAGGGGCTATGCAAGAAACACCATTACGCTGCCGTTTAATGACCTCAAGGCATTCAAGGAGACCTGCGGGAGACTCGGCGATAATATTGCGTGTGTAATCATTGAGCCGGTGGTCGGCAACAGCGGGTGCATACTTCCGCGGCCCGGATTTCTTGAGGGCATAAGAAAGCTGACGGCCGAACACGGGATAGTCCTCATCTTTGATGAGGTTATGACAGGCTTCAGGGTCTCCTACGGCGGCGCTCAGAAGGCATTCGGGATAAAACCCGACATGACGTGCCTCGGGAAGGTGATCGGGGGAGGTCTGCCGGTGGGCGCATACGGCGGCAGGAAGGAGATCATGAGAAAGATTGCACCGGACGGCCCGGTATACCAGGCAGGCACGCTTTCAGGCAACCCGCTTGCAATGACCGCGGGTATAGAGACACTGAAGATATTGTCAAGGCGGGAGACATACAGGAAACTCATGGCTAAATCAGCGGCCCTTGAGGATGCATTGAAAGACGCCGCAAGACGCGCCGGGGTCAAGACAAGGTTTTACAGGGCCGGCACCATGTTCTGCACCTATTTTACGGACAAAGAGGTTTACAATTTCACGGATGCGGCAAACACCGACACAGAGACATTTGCAAAATTCTTCAGAAAGATGCTCGAAAGAGGAATCAACCTCGCCCCGTCCGCATTTGAGGCGGGCTTTATGTCCCTTGCCCATACGCAGGCGGATATCAACAGGACCGCCCGCGCGGCCTACCAGAGCTTTAAAGAGATAAGGTAATCTTAATTGTTGCATAAACCAGCAGGAGAGCCTGCCGGGAAACCTTTATAAAGCGATAGGGTATTGGAAATATGTCTTTGTTGCAGGCGGAGATAACGAAGGGTGAAGTTCAAAAAGACGTCAATATGCTGTGCGGAATATTCCCTGAAGGTATCGCAGATAAAGCTTTCCCGGCAGGCTCTCCTGCCTGTCGGCAATATTTTTTTGCCACTGTAAGGGTGATCCCCTGCTGCCGGGAGATGCCTGCGATGAGGGGGATTTCTCCGTGAAACTTGCAATCACCGGCTTTTCAAATTCAGGCAAGACAACCGTGTTTAATGCGCTTACAGGGCTTGAACTGGAGACAACCCCATACCCTGTATCCGCCTCCGCTGATGTTGAGCCCCGTACAGGCGTTGTTAAAATCCCTGACCCGCGGGTTGACAGGCTGTCGTCCATCTACCTTCCGAAGAAGACCACATACGCCACCGTTGAATATATCGACTACGTCGGCATTACCTCAGCCGCGGCCGGCGGTGACGTCTCGCAGAATACGAAGGTCTTCAACCTCCTCAGGGACGCTGACGCGGTTGTGCATGTTGTCAGGGCCTTCAGGGACGACTCCGTAATGCATCCGCTCGGAGGAACAGACCCCCTGAGAGACATCGCCTCGTTTGAAGACGAGCTTATACTCGGCGATCTTGAGCTGGTTGAAAAGAGGCTCCAGAAGATAGAGGAACAGGAAAAAAAGGGCAGGAAACAAAACCCTGCCGACAGGCGGCTGCTGCTTAAATGCAGAAATGCCCTTGAGGAGGAGACCTCACTGCGGGATATTGAGTTTAACGATGAGGAAAAAAGACTGATGCTGCCCTACCAGTTTCTCACCACCATACCGGAGATAATCGTCCTGAACATAGGCGAAGGTGATATCAATTCCCCTGAGGTGAAAGCACTCCTGGATAAAACGGAGAAATATTTCAGGGGAAAGGGCAGGGGTGCCGTGCCGCCGGTCGTGCCCCTGTGCGGAAAGATAGAGATGGAGATCGCCCAGCTCCCGCCTGATGAGGCAGGGGAGTTCCTCGATGACCTCGGCATTGAAGAATCCGCCATGCACAGGCTCTGCCGTGTTTCCTACGAGGCGCTCGGTCTCATATCGTTCTTCACCGTGGGCAGGGATGAGGTAAAGGCATGGACGGTCAAAAAGGGCACGAGCGCGCACAGGGCCGCGGGCAGGATTCATTCGGATATTGAAAGGGGATTCATCCGGGCCGAGGTGGTGAGCTATGATGATCTCATATCATCCGGAGGAGACATGGTCAGGGCGCGCGAGAGGGGGCTCGTGCGGCTTGAGGGCAAGACATATGAGGTCAGGGACGGTGATATCATAAATTTCAAGTTTAATGTCTGATGTCCTCTCAGGCTTGATGTTGCAGGGTGCGGCGGTTTATATCTTTCTTTCATTGCAATATAATAAATAGATATGAGACCGGACAAGCTGCACCACTTTCTGGAGTTTCATCTTTCATCTTCCCGTAGCAAAACCTGCCCGGAGACTGTGTTTGCCTTAATGTTGCATAACCGGGCAGAGGAGTCTGCCGTAAAACCTTTATAAAGCGATGGGATATTGGAAATATGTTCTTGTTGCAGGAAGTAACGGAAAGTGAAGTTCAAAAAGACGTCAATATGCCGTGCGGAATATTTCCTGAAGGAATCGCAGATGAAGCTTTTCCGGCAGACTCCTCTTTGACATCATACACGAGAGAAAAGAGGGGGAGTGGGGATTTTCAGCCTGCAATATGAATTTGACTGGGGCATCCTGTTTACCGAGCCGTATCTCCGGATACTCATTGACGGTGTCAGTATCACCCTGCTGATATTCGTCATCTCCTCTGCGGCATCCCTTTTTCTGGGCACGGTGATAGCAATCCTGAGGGTCTCAAGGATAAGGCTCCTGCAGGCCCTGGGCATCCTGTACGTTAAAGTGTTCCAGAGCATACCCGTACTGTTCTGGATGCTTTTCTTCTTCTACGTGTTGCCGGAGATTTTTCCCATCGGCCATGGTGAGGGATTCGGCGCATACTTTTATTATCCGGTGATTGCAGGCAGCCTTGCGCTGACCCTGGACAATGCCTCGTATGTCTCGGATATCCTGAGGAGCGGCAGGCTCCTGATACCCCCCATCCAGAGAGACGTTGCCATCGCCACGGGCCTTAACCGGGTGCAGCAGTACCTGTACGTGCTTCTTCCCCAGATGTTCCGGCTGACGCTGTCCCCCCTCGGCACGAGGATGGTTCATAATTTCAAGAATACCACCCTGTGCATGGCGATAACGGCCCATGAACTCATATGGGCGACACAGCAGGTGGAATCACTCACACTCAGGGGTGTTGAGGCAATCATCATGGCGACTGTGTTTTATATCGTCCTGTCGCTGATAATGGCTTCGGCCGTCATACTTCTTGCAAGGCGCCTGAAGATAGACGCCGCCGCCATTATGAAATCGAGGGTCTGATGCGGAATATTCCTTAAGGAATCGCATATAAAGCTTTTCCGGCAGGCTCTCCTGCCTGCCGGCGATGTTTTAACGCCGTAAGCTTGTATCATGGAAATACTTGAACAATTTGCAGACTGGAGTTTTTACCTGTTCGGCGCATATCCCGACGGAGAGATAGGCGGGCTTCTCCTGAATATCATACTTGCGGTCCTGTCCCTGTCGCTGAGTTTCATATTCGGCGTGCTGCTCGGCTACAGCAGGCTCTCCTCAAGGATATATGTCAAGCTCCCGTGTATCGCATATATCGAGATTGTGCGCGCAACCCCGCTGCTCATAATAATCTTCTGGTTTTGTTACGTCATCCCGTATCTGACCGGCATACGGATACCGGTCTTCTGGAGCGCCGTCATCTCGCTCAGCATATATGCCGCTGCTTACCAGGCGGAGATAGTGCGTTCGGGAATCACTGCGGTCCCTGAGATGCAACTGGAGACGGCACTGTCAACGGGCCTCTCGAGATACAAGTCCATGGGATACGTGATACTGCCCCAGGCATTCAGAATGATGATACCCTCGTTTATAAGTTTCTTCATCACCCTGTTCAAGGATACCTCCACTGTCTTTATCATCGGCCTTGTGGAGCTTACGCGGGCGGGCTTTATCATCAGCCAGCGCTATCCGGACAGGATGTACGCCGCTTATTTCAGCATAGCGGCCGGTTTCTTTCTGATATGCATTGTACTGTCACACATTGCGGCAAGGCTTGAAAAAAAGATAGGGGTCTTTGACTTCCAGTCCTACAGGCCGGATGTCAGCAGGGATGAGTTCATGCTGTTTCCGAAGTACAAGCTCCAGGGAGTGTGGCCGTCCCGTTTGCGGGATAAACGCAGGAAGCACAAAAGGTACGGAATGCTGATCGATCTCAACAGGTGTATCGGATGCTATGCATGCCAGGTGACGTGCAAGGCGGAGCACGATATCCCGTTCGGGACGTTCCGCTGCAGTATCCAGACATTTCAGTCGGGCCGTTATCCCGACATCAGAAAACTGTTCGTGCCCCATATCTGCAATCAGTGCGATAATGCCCCCTGTATTGATGCGTGCGAAGAAAAAGACGCGATAATCAAGACCCCTGAAGGCGTCGTGCTGATAAACAGCGACAGGTGTCCGAAGGACATTGACTGCAGGAAGTGCTACGAATTCTGCCCGTATGATGCAATAGACATAAATCCCTTTACAGGGAAGCCCGAAAAGTGCGACTTCTGCTACAGCAGGTTGCAGAGGGGGGAAGAGCCCGTGTGCGTCAGAAGCTGCATGGGCAGGGCTATCGTCTTCGGCGACATGAATGACAAGAAGAGCGGCATATCGAGTATCCTGAGAAGAAGGAAGGTCAAGGTCCTGAATCCCGAGCACGAGACGGGCCCGCGCGTGTTTTACCTGTTGAACAACACGCTCAGCAGGTACCTGCCGCTTAAGGATTACGAAATCCCCGGCGATGTGCCCGCGGCAAAGCTCCCTGCAAGACAGAGACCGTCCCGTGCACATTCACCGGCCGGCACTCACGGCAGACCGGCGGGGAAACTGGTGGTCCATACAGCGGACGGGATGTGCCCTTCTGAATGCGGCATATCAGTGCTGGTTCAGGACGGCGTCGCCATGAAGATATACGGCAACCCCCGTTCGCTTGTAAACAACGGTACCCTCTGCGCAAAGGGGGCGGCCGGTCTTCAGCTCACCTATTCGCCCCACAGGATAAAAACTCCGCTCAGGAGGGCCGGTGAAAGGGGGGAAGACAGGTGGGAACCCGTCACGTGGGAAGAGGCGATCGATTATGTGGCGCGGAAGCTGGCCGGTATAAAGCGGAAGTACGGGCCAGAGGCCGTGTTTCTGGATACCGGTGACATGACCGACGGCATTGCATACGAGCGGCTTTTCCGCGCATTCGGCACCCCGAACATATACAGCCACGGATGCATCTGCGACCCCAACCGCAGGTGGGGACACTACCTGATGACAGGAGACACGAGGCCGCTTCCGGATGTCCAGAGGCCGCTGCTTATAAGAAACGACAAGGGGGAGCCCTGCCTCTCGCACGTCCATGATGCAAGGCTCGTTATGCATATCGGGGTCAATCCGTTTGTGGCGACAAGGTTCAATTACATGTCAGCCGGAATCCCTGCGGCGCGGGAGGAGAATAACTGCAAGTATATTGTGGTCGACCCCTCCTGCACCAGTTCGGCCGCGCTTGCGGACATGTGGCTCCGGATAATACCCGGAACAGACGCGGAACTCCTTGCCGCGATGCTGTACTTTATTATTAAAAACAATTCCGCGCATTATGCGTCCAGGCGGTATATCGACCACGATTTTCTTGAAAACTACACCGTGGGATGGCCCGAGTTCCGCGAGGCCTTTCTTTCCTGGACAGGTAAAAAAGACCCTGCCAACAACCTTCATTATTTCACCCCTGAGTGGGCGGAGGAGAAGACGGGAATCCCCGCGGCAGACATAGAGAAGGTATCACACATGTTCGGAATCACAAAGCCCGCATCAATGGAAGTGGGAATGCACGGCACCTCCCACCATACAAACGGCGACGTGACGTCCATACTCATGACCGCACTCTGCCTGATAACGGGAAATGTCGACAGGCCGGGAGGCCTCGTGCTGACAGGCAGCCACAAGCCGAAGAAAGGCGGCAGGACATCGGGCGCGGAATTCCTCGAAAGGACAGTGACAAGGCGTATAAACGGCAGGGAGGTGTCAGGCAGGCTTTCGGAGCTTCATAAAGACCATTACGGCGACTATCCTGCGGCGAAGTGGGGGGTGCTTACCGACCTGCCCACGGCAATGAGAGAGGGGGTCAGGCTGAAATACGGCCCGTTTAAGGATTACCGCTATCCTGTGAAGGCATATATCACAAGGGGGGGCAATCCGGTTGTTACGGCAGGCAGCACGCCGGACTGGGCTGACGCCCTGACATCCAGGGATGAGACAGGTGAATACCGTGTCGAACTGGCGGTCTGCATTGATACGCATGTGACGGTAACAGGCAGGTATGCGGATGTCATATTCCCCGAGGCGGGTTTCCTCGAGAGGATGGGACTGAACAGCGTATACACGGTAAGCCCTGAAATAGCCCTGAGGGACCGGGTCATAAAACCCCTGCATGAATCGAAGACGCCTTATGAATTTATGATCCTTATGTCGGATGCATTGATAAAAAACGGTGATCCCGATGTCAGGGCCGAAGACTTCAGCGGCAGGTACAAAGACGAGGAGGACTTTATAAACGAGCAGCTCTCAGAGACGCCGGCATTATACAATGTCGGTGAACCCCTGCCGTATCCCGACCTCCCCGAGGGCTGCCTGATAACCGGTGCGCCTGACAATCCCGTGGCCGTACTGGGCGATACGGTCGTAAGAGAGGGTGAGCCCCTGACCGTTGAGTGGCTCAGGAACAATCACGGCGTGGCGGTGTGGCCGGCCAGTTATTACCGCTACAGGAAGTCCGACGGCTCACCCTCAGGGGTATGCCCGCAGACGCCCTCGGGTAAGTTCGAGTTTACATTCAGCCACCTTGAGGAGATCAACAGAAAGTTCGGGACCGGCTATCCCCTGACCTTCTACTGGGCCCCTTGCAAGTGGAATCCGAAAAATCCCCTGTTCGGAGAGATTGCCGGGGAATATCCCTTCCAGCTTATAAGCGGAAGGGTGCATCATTCCATGACCATGACCGTGGTCTGTCCTTATCTTGCGGAAATAGACACTGAATGCATGGAGCCGCTGAATGATGATTTCCGGTATTTCATGCCCCCTCTCGGGGATATTCCGAACAAGTACGGCCTCCCTGATAATGAGGAGACTTTCTTCAGGGCTGGAAGTGTCTCTATCCCTGTATTCGCCGTCAACCGGACGGATGGCGGGAGACTGGGGATTACAACAGGCGATATGATCATTCTTGAAAACCCTCTCGGGAAACGGATCAGGGGGAAGGCCTTTCTGACCGATGAGATAATGCCCGGGGTGATAAAGGTGCCGTTCGGGCCGGGCGGACAGAGGGCGCAGGGCCTGGGCTTTGTCAATAATACGGGTGAATACACCGCCAACATCAATGAGCTTCATGATCCGGGGAATTTCAACACAATCACCGGTACGCCGGGTTTCGGCGATATCATGGTGAGGGTGATAAGGGTTTAGCATTAATGTTGCATCAACCGGCAGGAGGGTTCAAAGTTCAAAGTTCTGAGTTAAGGGTGCAGGGTGCAGAATAAATTAAGTCCCCCCTCCCCTGGCGGGAGGGGGATAGGGGGAGGGGGCGGGGCTGTTACTACTGAAGCTGTAAGGTTATAAAAGCAGCGGGTTTGATTTAATGCAGTTCCGGGTGTTTTTGCCTGAATCTGCGCCAGCCCTTGAAAAAACTCAGCGTTATTGATAAATTAAGCTTCAACAATATGTTCATGCCGCTGATCCTGCGGCAGGCAATAGATTATGAGCGAACTTAAAAAATTAAGAGAAAAGATCGACGAGATCGACCTCAAGATACTGGAACTGTTAAACAAGAGGGCCGAGATCGTCCTTGATGTCGGCAAGGCGAAGAAGAGCAACAACCTGAATATTCATTCTCCGGAACGGGAGCGGGAGATTCTCAACAGGCTCAGGGAGGCGAATCCCGGCCCGTTTCCGAACAACGCCCTCAAACTGATTTACGAGGAGATACTGTCCGCCTCTCTCTCTCTGCAGCAGAAACTGAAGGTGGCTTACCTCGGGCCTTCTGCAACGTTCACCCATCTGGCGGCGTGCAGGCGGTTCGGCTCTTCCACCGAATACCTGCCCGAGAGCACGATAAAGGCGGTATTCGATGCCGTCTACAGGGGCAAGGCCCAGTACGGCGTGGTTCCTGTTGAAAATTCCACCGAAGGGGTGGTCAATTACACGCTTGACATGTTTATAGATTCGGACCTGCAGATCGCAGATGAGATAATGCTGGAGATATCTCACAATCTCCTGTCGAAGACCGGGAAAAAGGAAGACATCAAGAAAATCTATTCCCATCCACAGCCGAGGGCCCAGTGCAGGGAATGGCTTGAAAAGAACTGTCCGGGCATCCCGATTATCGAGGAGATGAGCACTGCGGCAGCGGCCCGCCGCGCGGCAAAGGACAGCTCCGCGGCTGCTGTTGCAAGCGAGCTGGCCGCCTCTGTCTACAATCTGAAGTTTGTTGAAAAGGGCATTGAAGATTACAAGACAAACTACACCAGGTTTCTCGTGATTGCAAAGGAATCGCCGAAGAGGACGGGCAGGGACAGGACATCGATCATGTTTTCAGTAAAGGACAAGCCCGGCGCCCTCTACCTGATACTGAGGCCGTTTGCCAGGCACAAGATAAACCTGACAAAGATCGAATCAAGGCCGTCAAAGAGAAAGGCGTGGGAATACATCTTCTTTGTGGACATGGAAGGGCATGTGGAGGACAAGGCCGTCAGAAAGGCCATAAAAGACGTGAAGAAGGAATGTCTGTACTTTAAAGTGCTGGGCTCCTACCCTGCGGCAGAATAAAAAGACCGTGGTTCGTGACCGTGATCCGTTATCCGTAATAAGCTGATAACATATCAGGCAGCGGACCGCGGATACGGACTACGGATCATGATAAAAGCTCCGGAACATATAAGAAGCATAAAACCCTATTCACCGGGCAAGCCGGTGGAGGAACTGGAGCGGGAGCTCGGGATCACCGGCTCCGTCAAGCTTGCCTCCAATGAAAATCCCGTCGGCCCTTCGCCGCGTGCCGTTAAGGCCATGCGTGAAAGCGCCGGGTCGCTGAACAGGTATCCTGACGGCGGTTGTTATTATCTCAGGGAGGCATTGTCCGCAAAACTGCGCGTAAGACCGGGGGAGTTGATTTTCGGCAACGGCTCCAACGAGATTATCGAACTGGCGGTCAGGACGTTTCTGAACCCGGGCGACGAGGTGATCTCAGCGCATCCGTCCTTTGTCGTGTATTCGACAATCGTACAGGCTGCAGGAGGCGGAAACATAATCATTCCGCTTAGAGACATGCGGCACGACCTTGAGGCAATGGCCTCGGCGATAACGGACAGGACGAAGATCATTTTCATCGCGAATCCCAACAACCCCACCGGCACGATCAATACACAGGCTGAAATGGATTCATTCATGAAAAAGGTTCCCCGCAATGTCCTCGTGGTCATTGACGAGGCCTATTATGAATATGTTACCGCAGCGGATTACGCCGACAGCATGAAATACCTCAGGCAGGGCAGGGCGTTGCTTGTCCTTAGGACATTCTCCAAGATATACGGCCTGGCAGGGCTCAGGATAGGCTATGGCATCTCAAGGGCTGAAATAACCGCGGAGATGAACAAGGTCCGCCAGCCCTTTAATGTGAATTCACCGGCGCAGAAGGCCGCAGCCGCAGCCCTGGCCGATACCGGGCACATAGAGAAAACTAAAAGGATAAACGAGAGAGGAAAGAAATACCTCTATAAAGAGCTGTCAAAATTAAAGATAGATTATGTGCCCACAGAGGCTAATTTTATCTATATGATTTTCAGAAAAAACACGGCTGGCCGGTTGTACAATGCCCTCTTGAAGGAAGGCGTGATTGTAAGGCCGGTCGGACCGTCTGAGATACGCGTGACCATAGGGCTTCCGGGGGAAAATAAAAAATTCATAGAGGCATTAAGAAAAGTTATACCGGCCTGAAAACCGGGAAATTTCCTGCTGTTTGATTTATAATCAGTATCTGCCGGTATCCTGGATTTAAATCTTTACATTTACGGGGTTGTGCAAACCGGGCAGGTGGACCTGCGGGGGAACCCTGTTCAGAGTTTAAAGTTCGGAGTTCAAAAAGTTAAGGGTACAGGGTGCAGTTGTCAGGGTGCAGAAAGAAGTCCTGCTTCCCCTCCCCCTTGACGGGGGAGGGGAAGGGAGGGGGTGAATCTGTTACCACTGAAGGAATCGCAGATAAAGCTTTTCCTGCAGGCTCTCCCGCCCGCAGGCGGTATTTTTATGCCATAGTAAGGTTCATAACAATGTTGGATTACAATTACCGGAATAAAATATATCAGAGGGGGTTGTCATGGATATTATTGTACTGAAACCGAAAGTCACGGCAAAGGAACTTCGCCATATTGTCAAAAAACTCGAGAGCATGGGTTTTAAGGCCAATATCTCCAAGGGCACCGAGAGAACGGTCATCGGTGTTATCGGCGATACATCAAAGATCACCGAGGATGAGAGCAACGCCTTTGCCTCAATGGCTGGTGTGGAGACAATACACAGGATCATCCAGCCGTTCAAGCTTGCAAGCAGGGACTTCAAATCCGGTGACACCGTTTTCAGGGTGGGCCGGCACACGATAGGAGGCAAGAAAATCCAGGTGATAGCAGGCCCCTGCGCTGTTGAGAACCTGCCCACACTCCTGACAATAGCACGTGAGGTCAAGAAGGCGGGGGCATCGTTTATAAGGGGAGGGGCGTTCAAGCCGAGGACATCTCCGTACAGCTTTCAGGGGCTGGGTGAGGAAGGCCTGAAATATCTTGCAGAGGCGCGCAAGGAGACAGGCCTGCCCGTTGTCACCGAGGTCATGGACCCGCGGGATATCGACGTTGTCCTGAAATACGCTGATGTGATTCAGGTCGGGGCGAGAAACATGCAGAATTTCAGGCTCCTTCAGGCCATCGGCGCCCATGACAAGCCCATTGTCCTGAAGAGGGGACTCTCCGCAACCATAAAGGATCTCCTCATGGCCGCCGAGTATATCATGGCGCAGGGCAATAACAGGATCATGCTGTGCGAAAGAGGCATACGCACATTCGAGACCGCCACGCGAAACACCCTTGATCTGAACGCGGTGCCTGTGCTGAAAAAGCTCTCGCATCTTCCGGTCATCGTCGACCCCAGTCACGGCGCGGGCCAGTGGAATCTCGTGGCCCCCATGGCAAAGGCCGCTGTTGCAGCGGGAGCGGACGGCCTGATTATCGAGGTGCATTCAAAACCTGAAGAGGCGTTGTCGGACGGCGAGCAGTCGCTGAAACCCGAGAAGTTCAAAACCCTGATGAAGGAACTGAAGGCCGTTGCAAGGGCCGTGGGAAGGACGTTGTAAAAATGCAGGGTGCAGGGTGCAGTTGTCAGGGTGCAGAAAGAAATCCTGTTCCCCTCCCTTATCGGGAGGGGGTGACGCGGTACAACTGAAGCTATTTGCATGTTAAGGATAACAATATTATGAACTTTAAAAATATCGCAATTATCGGTGTCGGACTTATCGGGAGTTCTTTTGCGCTGTCTCTGAAAGCGCACGGGTTTACCGGCAGGATTACAGGCATAGGGAGAAATGAAGACAACCTCCTCAGGGCAAAGGAGATGGGGATAATAGATGCGCATACCACGGTTCATGCCGAAGGGGTCAGGAACGCAGACATCGTACTGCTGGCCTCCCCTGTAGGCCGGTTTGAGCAGATCATCAATGATGTCAGGCATGAGCTGAAGCCCGGCGCGATAGTGACGGATGTAGGCAGTGTAAAGGCAGGGGTCATAAGGAGGCTCGAACCCCTCATGCCCCCGGGCGTGAACTTTGTGGGCGGCCATCCCATTGCAGGCAAGGAGTGCTCCGGCATAGACGCCGCCACCGCTGATCTTTTTACCAATGCCAGATGCATTATTACACCGAGCCCGCATACAGACAGGGAAGCGCTGAATACCGTGGTCAGCATGTGGGAGGAGATAGGAAGCAGGACCCTGCTCATGAAGCCCGAGGAACACGATCTCATATTTGCGGCAGTAAGCCACCTGCCGCACGTGGTTGCCTATGCGCTGGTCAATACCATCCTCGATGTGGATGAGGACATCCTCCATCACGGCGGCAAAGGGCTCAGGGACATGACAAGGATTGCGCTGAGTCCCACAGAGCTGTGGCGGGATATATGCATTTATAACAGAGAAGAGATACTCGGCACACTGAGGAAGTTTTCATCCTCCATATCACGGGTAATAAAACTCATGGAAGAATCGGACTGGACAGGTCTTGAAAAAGAATTCGCCAGGGCAAAAGAGGCAAGGCAGCGCATTGAACAGGATTAGCATAAAAAATAAGGGCCCCCTCCGCGGAGAGCTGCACGCGCCTCCGGATAAATCCATTTCACACCGTGCCGTTATACTCTCATGCCTTGCGGGGGGCAGGAGCGTCATTCATAATTTTCTCATGGCCGAAGACCCCTTAAGGACCCTTGATGCCTTCAGGCGCATGGGGATTGATATTCAGACAGGGGAGCAGGCAGGTGAGATAATAATCGGGGGCAGGGGCCTGTGGGGCCTCAAGGCGCCTGACGGGGCCATAGACTGCGGCAATTCAGGCACCACGATGAGGCTTTTAAGCGGGGTGCTCGCGGCCCAGCCCTTTACCAGCACCCTTACGGGCGATGCGTCATTGACCCGCAGGCCCATGCAGAGGATCATCACTCCGCTGACTGAGATGGGCGCGCGTATAACATCTGAAAAAGGCGGCTATCCCCCTTTGAAAATCACGGGCGGCGGTTTAAGGCCTATTCACTACCGTTCACCGGTGGCAAGCGCACAGGTCAAATCAGCCGTACTGCTCGCCGGGCTCTTCTGTGACGGAGTCACCACTGTAAGTGAGCCCGCAAAGTCAAGGGACCACACAGAACGCATGCTCAGTGCATGCGGGGTCGACATACGGATAAGCGGCAACGAGGTGAGCGTCAGGGGGCCGGCGGCCCTGAGGCCGCTGCATATGACAGTCCCCGGTGACCTGTCGTCCGCGGCCTTCTTCATGGTCGGGGCTCTCATTGTTGCCGGTTCGGAGATAACGGTGAAAAACACGGGGATAAATCCGACAAGGTCCGGAATAATAGATATTCTGAAAATGATGGGAGCTGACATAAGGCTTGAAAATGAGAGAGAGGTCTCGGGGGAGCCTGTGGCGGACATACGTGTTAAACATTCAGAGCTCTCGGGCGCTGAGATCGGCGGCGACCTCGTTGTCAGGGCAATCGATGAATTCCCGGTACTGTGCGTTGCAGCGGCCAAGGCCCGGGGGAGGACCGTGATAACAGGTGCGCGGGAACTGAGGGTCAAGGAATCGGACAGGATAGCCTCGATGGCCGCGGAACTGAGGAAGATGGGCGTGGCGGTGGAAGAGCTTGAGGACGGCCTCATTATCGAGGGAAGAGAGGATCTGGTTTCCGCTGATATTGAAAGCTACGGCGACCACAGGATCGCGATGTCAATGATAATTGCAGGACTCACCGCGGATAATGAGACCACTGTCAGGGACACGGAATGTGTAAATACATCATTCCCCGGGTTCATGGAAATACTGCAGGGCCTCCTGCCTGCATGAGCCCGTGGATTATAAAGTTCACCTTAATGTCGCATAAATGGCAGGAGAGTTCCGGGTTTAAAGTTCAAAGTTCTGAGTTCTGAGTTCTGAGTGCAGAAAGAAACAAGTTCCCTCTCCACTCGGGAGGGGGTGAGGGGTTATTTTAAATATACGGTAGGCAATTGATATGGATATCAAGGATATAATAAGGATCGGAAAAAGGCTGAAGAAGGAGATACCCCTGCATCTGAACGAACTGCGCAGGGGTAAATCAGGGGGCAGGGGCGCGGGGGGTGATATCACCCACCCGGTGGACAGGATGGCTGAGGATATCGTCCTTGAGGAAGCCGCGAGGCTCAATATTCCCCTTACGATTGTATCTGAGGAATGCGGTGTCAGGGAGATAAACGGCGGAGGCCCGAGGCTCCTGACCGACCCTGTTGACGGCAGCAAGAATGCAATGACCGGCATAACGATGTACTCCACCTCCATTGCGCTGATAGACGGCGACTGCATAGGCCGTGTCTCCGCAGGCTATGTGCTGAACCTTGTCAGCGGCGATGAATTCTGGGCGGTTAAAGGCAAGGGAGCCTTTCTGAACGGCGAACCCGTCAGGACCCAGCAGGATACAGGGTTTAAAGTAATCAACTATGAGACACAGACCCCGCGCCTGGATATCCCGGCCATTATGCCGCTCCTTGCGCTGTTCAACAGAACCCGCTGCCTCGGCTCCACTGCCCTTGATATGGCGTTCCTGTCACAGGGCGCCGTCACTGTACTCGTTATTCCCTCACCGTCAAGGAGCTTTGATTTTGCGGCGGGATACCTGCTGGTAAAAGAAGCCGGTGGGATTGTCACTGATACAAGCGGGAAAGAGATAGAGGATGTCAGGATCGGTGTAAAGAGGGCGACACCTCTTCTTGCCTCTGCAAATGAGGAAATCCACAGAAAGGCCCTCCGTGTTTTAAAGGGCGGCTGAGGACATACCGGCGGCCTGAGGACTTACGGCATGCTGACGTTTATGTCGTAACTTCCGACCGAAGTCCTGTCGGCAATGCCCTGCTTCCACAGGAGGTCTATCACCTTTGCCTTTGACTGCCGGGGAACCATGAGGATGAGTTTTGCGCCGAGACCCGAAAGTGTTTTCCACTCCCCGGCCTTTTCACTCGTAATGCTGCCCTCGGTCTCGACCTCCATGATTGCAAGCACCATCCCGTGGCTGCCGAGAATCAGGTCGGGATAACAGCCCTTGAAATCGTTTTTCTTTTCCTCACCGTGATTCGCCCTGATGTCGTCGTAGTCCCTTGAGAGCCTGTCTTTAAGATAAGAGACCATCCAGTCATGAATCAGTTTTTCGTTTTTCATTGTCTCTGGTCTTTATTTTATAACATTCACCGGAAATTTAAAACAGAAAAAAA
>JAADFS010000006.1:730-14660 GCA_013152795.1 Deferribacteres bacterium | reverse complement strand
TGCCGCCGCCTGAAGGGAATGTATCAGAGCAGGAACATACCCATTATAATGATCACCCGCCTGCAGGATATGGAAAACATGGATATGTGCATAGAACCCGGTGTTGATGACTATCTTATAAAACCGATCAATTTCCGGGAACTGCGCGCACGTATCAATATATTACTTAAGAAGAAATTGTATATGGATACTTTCTATTCCAATTACGAGGGGGCCCTGAATCCTTCAATAATCGATCCCCTCACCGGGCTTTACAATCATCCTTATTTTAAACGCTTTCTGGAGCTTGAGGTGAAAAGGTCGCTGCGTCACGGCTATCCCGTAGGTCTTGTCATGATCGGGGTCGATGAGCTTGATCGTTATAATGACTCCTACGGCCGTTCTACAGGGGACATGATATTAAGAGAACTGGCCCGGGTGATAAAAGGCAACATCCGTGAAATCGACCTGGCCGCCCGGTACAGCGATGATGAAATCGCCGTCATATTGCCTTACTACAATAAGGACAATGCCCTGATCGTCGTCGAAAGAATACGGAGGGCATTCGCTTCACATTCTTTCCAGGATAATGTACCTGTCAAGCCGGCCGATATAAATCTATGCATGGGGATCGCCTTCTGCATGACCGACGCGTCCACCGCGGAAGAACTGATCCTGAATGCCGGCAATATGCTTTACCTGGCGAGAAAGGAGAAAAAAAACCGGGTTTGTGTTTACAGATAAAAGCTACAGGAGGAATATAATATGAAGTTTTATATCAGAGATATAGGAGGCAGAGTTAAAAAGATTCTGATTCTCGCCGGCCTCTGCTTTTTAGTATTATCCTTCCCCGTCCATGCCCTGGAGGATCTGAACCAGATCGACATAACGGAATTAAGCCTTGAGGAACTGATGGACATGAAGATCACCTCTGTATCCAAGAAGCCCCAGAAGATGTATGACGCCGCGGCTGCGGTTTTTGTCATTACACAGGATGATATCCGGCGATCCGGCGTCACGAGCATTCCCGAGGCACTGCGCCTTGTGCCGGGGCTTGAGGTTGCCCGCATCGACGCCAACAAATGGGCGATCACATCACGGGGCTTTAACGGCCGTTTTGCCAACAAATTACTCGTACTGATCGACGGCCGCAGTGTTTATACACCCCTTTTCTCAGGGGTCTTCTGGCAGATGAAGGACACAATGCTGGAGGATGTGGAACGTATCGAGGTGATACGCGGGCCGGGCGCAACGCTCTGGGGCGCAAACGCAGTCAACGGTGTTATAAACATAATAACGAAAAACGCAGCGGAAACCCAGGGGGGGCTTGTGAGTACCCGTATAGGCACTGAAGACAGAGGCTCAGGCAGTGTACGCTACGGTGCAAAGGTGGGTGAGGATGCATATTTAAGGGTATACGCCAAATATTCAGAGCGTGATAATGCCGTGTTCGCCTCCGGCAATGAGGCAAACGACAACTGGGACCTTATCCGGTCGGGGTTTCGTCTTGACTGGGGGACACCCTATGATGATTCATGGACACTGCAGGGAGACATCTTCAGCGGGAACAACAGCCAGACGGTTACAGAGCCTTACCTGTACGCCCCGTATTCACGTACTTTCCAGGACAACAACAAAATAGGCGGCGGTAACATATTGACCAGGTGGAAGCATGTCTTCTCAGAGTCTTCCGATATGGCCCTGCAACTGTATTACGACCGGACCGAACATGAGGACACGACACTCCGGGAGGACCGCGACACCTTTGACATTGACTTTCAGCATCGCTTTGCGATTGGTGAATCACAGGAGATTTTATGGGGTATGGGGTACCGTTTTACAAGCGGCGACATAGGCAACAGATTCAGTGTCGCACTGGAGCCTGACAGCCGCAATGATCATCTTTACAGCGCATTCGTGCAGGATGACATTACATTGGTCGAGGACAAACTGCGCCTGACGCTGGGATCAAAATTCGAGCACAATAATTATACAGGCTTCGAATACCAGCCGAATGCGAGGATGCTCATAACACCCGACCCGCATCATACCATATGGGCCGCTGTATCGCGGGCCGTCAGGACACCTTCACAGGTTGAACATGATTCACGCATCAACACCGGGGTGATTCCCCCGGGTACTGCAAAGAACCCTTCAGCGTTGCCTGTCCTGCTGACCGCCCAGGGAGACGACGACTTTAAATCCGAGGAGCTTACCGCGTATGAAGTGGGTTACCGCGTACTGGCGACAGACAACCTGTTTCTTGATATTGCAACGTTCTACAATGTCTATGACAACCTCCGTACACTTGAAACCGGCACGACTTCCCTTGAGTCTTCACCGGCTCCACTGCACCTTGTGCTCCCTTCCACTATAGGCAATAAAATGAACGGCGAGACCTACGGCGCTGAACTGGCGGCCGACTGGCGGCCGATGGACGGCTGGCGACTCCAGGCTACTTATTCATATCTGAGGATACTGCTGCATCTGGAGGACGGCAGCACTGATACGATATCGGAGAGCGCGGAAGAGGAGAGTCCCCGCAACCAGTTTTCCCTGAGATCATCGATGGACCTGTACAGGGATGTGGAGTTTGACTTATGGCTTCGCTATGTTGATGATCTGCCGAGCCTGAATGTCGACAGTTATGTCAGCCTTGATACGCGGCTGGCCTGGAACCTGCGTAAAAATCTTGTGCTTTCCATTGTCGGCCGGAACCTGCTCGACAATCAGCATCCCGAGTTCGGCACCCCGCTGTTTGTAGATACTCTTCCTACTGAGGTCGAGCGAAGCTTATACGGAAAGATAGAATGGAGCTTCTGACTTGTTTTGAAGGGGCGCTTGAGAATGTCAGAGCCCTCTGGCGGCATTGCGTTTATTCTTGAGACAGAACGGGAAACTGCATGCGTAACAAGATTTACAGATATATTGTCCTGATAATATTCTGTTTTATACTGAGCTGGGTGCAGAGCCCTTATGCTGAGTCAACCACTCCCCGCGAGTATCTCATCAAGGCGGGTTTTCTCTACAATTTCGCCAAATTCGTCGAATGGCCCGATGATGCGTTTGCGGACAAATCCATTCCTCTTAATCTCTGCATCCTGGGCAGGGACCCCTTCGGCCCTGCGCTCAGGTCGGTAGAAGGCGAGACCTTCATGGGCAGGAAACTGGTCGTCAGGCGCTTCTCAAGACTCCGGGAGATAGACAACTGCCACATCCTGTTTATCAGCTCCTCGGAGAAAAAGCGTCTGCCGGCGATCTTGGCCAGGATGAAAGGCAAGCAGATTTTATCCGTTGCGGATATGGAGGGATTCGCCCGCCGGGGCGGGATTATAAATCTCATAAAGGTGAAAGACAGGATACGTTTTGAGATTAATGTCGATGCCGCGCGCCGCGCAGGACTGAAGATAAGCTCGAAACTCCTTAACCTCGCGACGATCATAAGGGAAGGCAGGGGGGCCGGTCAGCAATGAAGTGGAGCTTCGGGGACATATCGATAAAGCGCAAGCTTATTGTAATCATTATGCTTACAAGCACCATTGTGTTGCTGATGGCCTCCACGTTTTACATAACGAATGATTTACTGACGCGGCGCAAGACCATGGTAAAGAAGATATCAACCATGACAAGGGTTATAGCTGAAAACAGCACCGCAGCGCTGACCTTCAATGATGAGAAAACCGCGGCCGAGATACTCAGGGCCTTCAATGCAGACCCTTACATCATCTCTGCGTATATTTACAAAAAAGACGGGAGCCTGTTTGCAGGGTACATGAATGAGAAAATAAAATGGGTCAACCCCTCCGGACGGCCCCTTGATCACGAACACAGCTACTGGGACGATCACAAAAAACTACCTGAGAGCATAACCGAGGGCTATACATTCTGGAAGGACCACCTGGACCTTTTCCAGAATATCGTGCTTGACGGTGAGATAGTAGGCTCAATTTATATCCAGTACGACCTGAAGGAACTGGATGCGCATATAAACCGGTATTTCACCATCGGGCTTGTAGTGCTCGTTATATCACTGGTCGCCGCCTACATCCTCTCATCGAAGTTGCAACGGGTCATCTCTGATCCGATCCTGGAACTGGCCCGCACCATGAAGATGGTTTCACATGAAAAAAACTATTCCGTCAGGGTGAAAAAACACCGTTCCGACGAGATAGGAATCCTGATCGACGGTTTCAACGAGATGCTGAAGCAGATTCATATCCGGGACGAAGAACTGGGGAATCTCGTGGAGCAGGTGGAACTCCGCACCGTCAAGCTCCAGCAGGCCACCGAGAGGGCATACATCATGGCGCAGCAGACCGAAGAGGCCAACCTTGCAAAGAGTATATTCCTGGCAAACATGAGCCATGAACTCCGCACACCTCTGAACGGCATCATCGGGTTTTCCGAGGTCCTGATCGATAAGCATTACGGCGAACTGAATGAAAAACAGGAGGAATATCTGAACGACATCCTCTCAAGCGGAAAACATCTCCTGTCTCTTGTGCAGGATATACTCGACCTCTCGAAGGTGGAGACAGGCAAGATGGAGCTGGAGCTTTCGAGGATAAACATAGGGGAGCTTCTGAGGGGAAGCCTGTCGATGATAAAAGAGAGCGCGATGAAACACGGAATCCGCTTGAAAGTGGATGTTAAGGATATCCCCGAGACAATGATTGCCGATGAAAGAAAGATAAAGCAGATTGTGTTTAACCTCCTATCCAATGCAGTGAAGTTCACCGATGACGGAGGGAGCATACATATCACCGCAGATGTGGTCGACGTCCAGTGGCTGCGGGAAAATGTACCGCCGATTTTCAGGGAGGAAATGGTTGAAATCATGGAAGACAGTCATACCTCATATCTTAAGGTGTCTGTGACGGACACCGGCATAGGAATAAAGCATGAATCACTCAGGAAGATATTCGATCCCTTCCAGCAGGAAGACGACTCGATTTCCAGGAAATACAAGGGTACGGGACTGGGGCTTTCCCTGTCCAAAAAGCTCGTGGAGCTGCATAAAGGGATCATATGGGTTGAGAGCGAGACCGGAAAGGGCAGCACCTTCAGTTTTGTCCTGCCACTCGTGGAGGAAACCGAGGCCATAATGTCGCTTATGAAAGACAAGCGGAGCTTTGTGAGGTAATAGAGTTGGAAATGTATAAAATTGCAAAAATAGTTCAGCCCCTTAGTTACTGGTTTGTATATCTCATGCTGAGGTTTTTCGTTCACCTCGAGGTCAGGGGACAGGAAAACCTCCAGGGACTTGAAGACAGGGGGATCATCTTTGCCTCCAATCATGCCTCCTATATTGACGGGCCGATCTCGGCCGTATCAATGCCGCGTGGCAAGGGCGAGTTTTATCCGAAGAAGTTCTTCCCGGTCAGGTTTCTTGTCATGGACAGGTATTTCCGGTGGCGGTACCTGATTGTGGCGCTGTATGTCCGTGTGAACGGCTCGATCCGGGTATTCAGGAGCGGGGGAAACCTCAGAAAATCCCTGTCCGAGGCGATTGAGGCGTTGAGAAGGGGCGAGAAAATCTGGATATATCCCGAGGGAGGGCTGACCACCGACGGCAGGCTGAAGCAGGGCAAACGCGGGGTGGCCTATCTGCACAGGGAGACAAAGGCGCCTGTTGTACCGGTCGGGATAAACGGAAATTTCGGGATACTGTCGTTTGGTACGCTCCTGAGAAAAAAGAAAGTGGTCGTCAAAATCGGCAGGCCGCTTTTCTCTCTTGACAATCCCGGCAGGTGCACCCTTGAGGCGGGTGTCAATAAAGTAATGACTGCAATTGCAGGGCTGCTTGACAGCGAAAAATCGGCTTCAGGAGGGGCCGCTTAAGGTGAAGGTACTGCTGATAAAAGTGGTCTTCATGGTATTTTCAGATTTTTACCGCTTTATGGCCGCGGTACTTGACTGGCGCAGCCACTTAAGGGCATTAAGGGGCAGGCCGAGGTTTGATGTGGCCTGCATAACGAATTTTGAGAACGAGGTGCAAAGGTATTTCATGGGTCTGTTCGGGATGAAAAAGAAATGGGTCTATGGATTGAGATTCAGCCTCGGCGATACACTTGTAAGATATATAATGATTAACAGCACGTTCCGGAATCTGACAAAACGCGCAGGCAAGGAAAGGGGAAAGGAGCAGGTCAGGGCAGCCATTGCGGATGCCGTCCGTAAAGGAGCGAGGGTGATCCTCTTTGCCGCTTACATCAAGCGACTGTTCAGGGAGGATGAATTGAAGGAACTAAGGGCGGCCTACAGCGGCGTCACCTTTACCATCGGTGACAATGGCACCGCATGGGCGCTTCTTGTGGATGTCTTCAGGGCTATAGAATATAACAATCTCAACCACTCATCCAGGATAATGATTCTCGGGCCGAACGGCTTTCTGGGCAGTGCGCTCGTAACCGTGCTGAAAAATTCCGGTTTCAATAATCTCGTACTTGTCAGCTCCAGGAGCAACAGGACAAACCTGTTTGACGGTATCAGGGATGTCGAACTTGTTGCAGCATGCAGCCATCACAGCAACCTGAGGTTGACCGCGGATATACTGCGTAACATATCCCATCCCAGGGGAATATATGTGGTGGATGTGTGCAGGCCGGTGAACTTCCACTACAGGGAGTTTGTAAGGTGTGACAGGGAGAGGGTCGGAAGGCAGGATGCCGGCGTTGTTTTCAACAGGCGCCTGAAGTATGTCTTTCTGCCCGGCGCGCTGTTCGTGCTGAAGAAACTGAGATTATCCCCGCACAGGCTCTACGGGTGCTTCAGCGAGGCAACCGCGCTGGGGGCGGTGGAAAACACGATATTGCAGCAGTATGATTTCATGAATACCAACAGGAAGGCATTGAGATTTGTGGAGGCGATATTTGCAGAGCAGGGGTTTGAAATATCACCGATAAGCAATTATGGAGAATGTGTCAGAAGGCCCGGCAAGCGCGGCCGGGACTTCCCGAGGGCCGAATTGCCGGATTATGCAAAGAGCGGTTCCCCGGCAGACACCATAAGGGATAAAAAAGCAGGTGACCCCGTTTCAGGATGTCCGACGCCGGGGTCTGCAAGGAATTTCCATACATTTTTATAGGCCGTGCCGATGAAAGAAAAAACAGAGACAATGTACAGGCAGTTGATGGCAGAGTACGAGCATGAGATAAATTCACATTTCACCGATAACCTCACCGGCCTTTTCAACCACGGATTTTTCCAGATCGCCCTTGATCTCGAGTTCAAGAGGTCAAAGAGGCACATGACGCCGTTTACACTTGCGCTGATTGATATAGATCTGTTTTCCACCTATAACAGGCTGTACGGCCATGTAGAGGGAGACCGGATGCTGAAGGACATCGCCGGCCTTATAAGAGACAATATCCGTGAGATGGACCTGGCGGCCAGGTATTCCGGTGATGTCTTTGCCGTTGTCCTGGCAAAGACCGAGGCGGCCCAGGCCCTGACAACCATGGAAAGGATAAGGCAGGCGGCGGGAGCCCGTTCCAATGGGGAAATCACTCTCAGCATCGGCCTTGCATCCTATCCACGGGATGCCGTAAGCAAGGAAGGCATTATAAGCAAGGCGCAGGAGGCACTGCTGCAGGCGAAGATCAAGGGTAAAAACAGGGTTGACTTCTTTGAAACTGAAAAAGAGACGCTGGAGGAACAAAAATCCAGAATACTGATCGTTGATGACGAACCGAGAAACCTGAAGCTGCTGGAAGCCCTCCTTTTGCCTCTGAATTACGATGTTATTAAAGCAGGCGGCGGTGAAGAGGCCCTCTCAATAGTCTCCAAGACAGAGGTGGATCTGATCCTGCTGGATATCATGATGCCCGGAATGAACGGTTATGAAGTCTGCCAGCGGTTGAAGGGAAATGAAAGCACGCGTCTTATTCCGATTGTCATGGTGACGGCGCTGAATGACATGGATGCAAAGATCAGGGGCATTGAGGCAGGCGTTGATGATTTCATCACAAAGCCCCCGAATAAACTGGAGTTGCTTACAAGGATAAAAAACCTGATCAGGGTGAAATCCCTAAACAATAATCTGACCAGTCTCAAAAGTGTGCTTTTCTCACTGGCAAATGCCGTTGAGGCCAAAGACGCTTATACAAGGGGTCATGTCTGGAGGGTATCGGAGACAGCAGTGGCCCTGTGTAAAAAGATGGGCCTGTCCGAGAAGACTATCAAGGCAATAAAACTTGCAGGGATTATCCATGACATAGGCAAGATCGGCGTTCCCGAAAATATCCTGAACAAGCCCGGGCCCCTGAATCCGGTGGAACGGGAGATCATGCAGAGGCACGCTCAAATCGGGTACAAGATATGCCTGCCGTTGAAAAAGACCCTCGGCATAGCCCTTGACATCATACGCCATCATCATGAAAAACTGGACGGCAGCGGGTTCCCCAACGGACTGAAAGGCGAAGAGGTCTCTCTTGGGGCAAGGATAATGGCAGTGGTCGATATATATGACGCCCTCGTGTCCGACCGGCCTTACCGGAAGGCAATGACCAAGCAGAAGGCACTGGAAATTCTCCGTCAGGAAGCGGCCGAAGGCAAGCTGGACAGCCGGATAGTAGAGGCCTTGATTGAAATGGTGCAATGATTGCCGCCGCGGCGTGACCACCACTCCCGAACAGTCATTTCCTGGCCGAGGCATGATTTGTGTTGATTTAATCCTTTTTGAAATGTTATCCTCTTGAAGGCGCGGTGTTCTCTCTTTAACAAAATAGCTAACGTCTTGAATTTATTATATATTTTGTTTTTTTGATTTCTTAAAATCAATAAAAACAGGAAGTTGCGATGGAACCCCGTATCTGTGAACCGTACTGAACATCAGTTCTATCATTTCTTCTTTTACAGCAGGCGTCCATCCGGATTTGACTTTAGGGGAGAGATATTTGTAAAACAACATTACATTGCTATCTGCTTTAATTTTAAGGAAAAGTTGTTGGTTGTTCATTTTAACAACATCTGTGTGTCATATGGTTTTACATGCTAAAACCGGTACCGGATTTAAAATTTAATGAAATCAAGGAGTTACAGGCTGGCTTGCTTTTTGCATAAAGAATATGTTGCTCTGGTATCGCCATCTTCCGATACTGAAGTCGCTCTGACAAGCCATGCTTACATCATATGATACCGGCAAAGATAAAGAATCATCCTGTATTCGGATTAATAGATAGCCATAGCCAAGGGAATATGACACTGGTTCGCCTGTTTACTTCAGACAAGTGGGCTGAGTATTTTCGCAGCCTTGCCGGAACACTGAACTTCGAGTTCAGTGTTTATGATGAGGCCGGTGTCGAATTGTTCGCCACAAGAGAACCCCCCTTCTGCCGCTATATAAAAGAGGCGCAACTTGATGAGCTGAACTGCCCGGAGTCCTGTAAAAAGTCAATAACCGGTTCCCTCGATACGGACAAGCCGGTAACGTTCAAATGCAGGGCGGGGTTGACAAATTTCGTCCTGTGTGTGCAACGGCGGGGAGAGAAGGCATTGATTGCAGGCAGAGGCGGGTTTGTGACTTATGATGACCTGCTTGGTTTCCTGAAGATTGTCAAGGACAATAAGCTGCCCAGGATTCCGGTCACGATACCCCTGGACTTTCCCGGTGAGGATTATGTGAAGACCGTTGCGGCGTATGTGGCCCTCTCGGTAAAGAGCCTGCTGGAGAGTTTCGAGGAGAAGTACAGAATCGAGGAAAAGCTTCTTCGTATAACATCGCTTTTTGACAGCGCCACATTCAGAACATTATCCGGAAAACCGGATTTAATGTACAGATATATACTCGATACCGTTGAATTTATTTTCGGTCATATTTCGGGCGCGCTGCTGGTGCTTGATCACGAAGGTTCGACCTACAGGACGGTATACAGTACGGGAAGGTATAAAGATATCACGGCGGGTTTTTATTTTGAAGCGGAAAATCCCGTTATCTTCGAAATGCTCAATACGGGTTCAGCCGTATTTACCGAGAATCTGGAGAAGATTGTGGGCGACAGCCCGCTGAGCGAAATAGATTCGTCATACTTCTTTCCGATCTTTGCCGGGGGCGGAATAAAAATAGTGATATGGATCTTTGACAGGATATTTTCGCGGCAGGACATGAAGATCATGAACGCATTCAGGGACTATATACAGCTTAATCTTGAAAATCATGATCTTCGTGAAGAAGCGGCCAAGAATGAAAAGGCGGCGAGGACGCTGGCTTCCTGTCGGATTTTCAGAGGACCATAATTTCCATCCTGGACAAGGACGCGGTTTTTAAAACACTTCTTGAAAAATCCGCAGAGCTTCTTGAAGCTGAAAAGGGCTCACTTATGCTTTTTGAGGATGAGACGTCCGAGCTTGTTGTTGAGGCAAAAAAATCCCTTGATGAGACAGTGAAGGAGAAAATGCGCCTGAAGAAAGAGGAGAGCATCGCCGGTCTCGTGGTCGACAGCGGAGGACCGCTACTTGTGGAGGATATAGAAAAAGACCCGAGATTCAGTCAGCAGAACAGACCCCGCTTTAAAACAAAGTCCTTTGTGAGCGTGCCGCTGAATCTTCAGGGTAAGGTAACAGGTGTCCTTAATCTGTCCGATAAGACCGGAGGCGGAGTCTTCAATGAAGACGACCTGGATATGATACAGTCTTTTATCAACAATGCCGCAATCGCAATCGACAGGAGCATGTTATTCGGGCAGACAGAGGAATTTAAGAAATTGTCCATAACCGACCCCCTCACGGGAATCTATAACCGCCGCTATCTGAACATCAGACTTTCGGAGGAGATTACGCGCTACAACAGATACAAACACCCTTTCAGTTTCCTGATGTTCGATCTGGACGGCTTCAAGGAATACAACGACACTTACGGCCATATTTCCGGGGACAGCCTGTTGAAGTCCCTTGCCTCCGTCATAGAAAGCTCCCTGAGAACGATAGACATCGCCGCAAGGTTCGGCGGCGACGAATTTGTCGTAATCTTCCCCCAGACCGCCAAGATGGACGCCATACAGATTACCAACCGGTTAAAGGAAAAGATAGACAGGGCATTAAGTCAGTATCGTATTGAAATCCCTCTGACCGTCAGCATGGGGCTTGCCACCTATCCTGATGACGCCTCATCGATAATGGAGCTTATTGAAAGGACCGACCAGGCGCTTTATCTCGCCAAAAAGGGCGGAGGGAACAGGATAGTGTACCTGTAGCAACTGTCAATTAACGGTTGACTGTGAGCAATTCGATAAATTGGCCATGCCTTTAAAGACATTTACTGCAAAAACCTTTTTGGGCAGGAATAACGAACTTGAGGTTCTTAAGGGAGTGGCTTCAGAGGCCCTGGCCGGGGATGCAAGCGATATTTTTCTGTCGGGAAGATCCGGCATCGGCAAGACCGAGCTTCTCAGGCATGTGTATAATCATCTCTTCTGGAAACATAACTATGTCATACCGTTTTTCTATACAGTAGATACGTCACATATCTCTGCGCGGGATTTTTCAAAAGACTATATAAGCGAATTCATAATTCAGAGCCTTGCCTACCTGAAAAAGGACCATTCCCTGATAGATGCAGCCGTGTATTACTCTCCTGAAGATTTAATGCAGCTTGCAAGGGATCGCGGAGCAGGGTGGGCCGGTGAAATTATGGAAAGTTACATGCGGATTGATGCAACAGGCGATCCGGCAGGGCTTCTTTCATATGCGGTTTCCGTCCCCTACCGGTGTTATCTGGACACGGGTGTGCCTGTTCTGGTAATCCTGGATGATTTCCACAAGGTGAAAGAGCTCTACGGGCTTGTCCCCGGCGACAGCGGGAATCTCTGGCTGCAGTTTGAAAGGGTTGTCGGTTCAAGATACACCCCCCATATCTTCTCAGGGTCCCGGCCTGTGCTTGACAGGATGTTTTTTGAAGAGTCATCGCTTGGCGAGTGCCTTGAATTAATAAATCTGCACGGCCTCGGCAGGAATGAGTCGGCAGGTTTTTTAAAGATCCTGTTTGAATTGTACGGCCTGAATGCCGGAGAGGAACCGGCCGGGCTTATTGATACATTCGGCGGTAATCCGTTCTATATTAAAAGCTTTGCACAGGCAGCGCGGCAGGCGGGCAGGGAACTTTCCGGAGATGATCTCTGGGATGTATATTTTGATGAGATAACAAGGGGAAAGCTCTACCGGTACTGGACAACGATACTGAAGAGCAACATCCCGTATGACTTGCGGGCTCCGGCTCTTAATCTCCTGTATCACCTGTGCACCGGCAGTGCGGGTATTGACATAGTAAAACTTCCGGAGTCGCTTTCCATCGAGCCTGATAAAATTGAGCGTATAATAAATGTTCTCTATTATTCAGGGGCTGTGGAGACCGGTTTCAGCCGGATGGGACTTGCCGATGACCGGATACTTTCTGATATTATAAGGGCACTGTATCACCGGGAGATACCCGGAGAACCTGTGGACAGGATCAGGGCCGTGATAATAGGTGATAGGACGGAGGTTCTGAAAAAAGACCGGGTGCCGTCCTTTGATATAGCGATTCCCTCTGACCCGGGGTCGGAACTGGTGGCTGTTAAATCCCTTCATCAGATCGCCCTGCACTTTAATATGCCGCTGGATGCGGCAGGGCACGTGCAGATCGCCCTTATTGAGCTGTTTACGGATGTCTTTGCAAGAAACGGCGGCGTTTCAGGGGGGTATCGTCTTGAGTTCAAGCTGGAGGATGATATCTTTTCCATAGAGATCATGACTCCCAGCGAAAATCTCGCCGTTACAGATGATGACCGCCGTTATTTGAGGGAGTATATTGATGAGTTGAGGGTTGAAAGGACAAGAAAGGGCACGAGGGTCACCTTGCTTAAGAACCTCAGCCGGAAATTTGCTCCGGCTTTATAGACATTAATAATGTTGCATCGGGACGCGGCATTGTTGTCAGGGCCGTGATTATGATATAGTCTTTCAGGAGGATCAGAATGGGCTCGCGCAAACGTGATAACAAATTGATTTTAATCGTCGACAGTTCCAGGGAAAGGGCAGAGAACCTCTCTTCGATTCTGCCCCGGAAATATGAGACGGTGAGGCTCCTTAACGGCGGGGATGCACTGTCTTTCATAAAAGAAGAAAAGGGCAACATTGAGATTGTTTTAATGAATATGCATGTTCATGACATGCCCGGCCTGAGGCTTATACGGCAGATTCTTGATGCAGCGCCGTTGCTGGAGATTATTGTTTACACCGAGCAGGACAATACCGACGAGGCTGTAGCCGCGATGGAGGAGGGGGCCTTTTATTACCTCCATGAACCCCTGCACGAAAAGGAAGTGAATGCCCTCATAGAGCTGGCGGTGGATGAAGCCAACAGGCTGAAAAAGATAAGGGCCTATTGTGAGAAAAAGGCCATACTCTCCAGCCGGAACTTCTCCAAGAGACTGAGGATAATACGCCACCTGATGGCCAAGATGAGTATCGAGGGAAGGATGCTGAAATCCCATGAAATGCATTATATCCTCCATCCCCGCAAAGAGGATATCACTTATGAGGAGTTTATCAACAGGCTGCACAGGACTCCCTTGAGGCAGAGGGAGGAAGAGAAGGCGACCGTCATGATCGTGGATGATGACAGGACCTTCCGCAAGGGCACGCGCCTGGCCCTGATGGACTACTATAAAGTGCTGGATGCGGACAGCGGTACGGCAGCCCTGAGAATCGCCGGAGAAAACAGTGATATCGACGTTATACTGCTGGATATCGTGATGCCTGATTACAGCGGCATAGACCTGCTGCCGATGCTGCGGGAGAGACTGCCCGAGGCCGAGGTGGTGGTGGTGACGGCCCACAATGTCACCGGCATTGCAGTGGAGGCCCTGCACAAGGGTGCCTGTATTTTTTTGACCAAACCCTTTTTGGAAAACAGACTCCTGAAAAGCGTTGCTGCGGCCCTGCGGACAAAGGTGTTGAAGAAATATCTCAATGA
>JAADFS010000006.1:0-637 GCA_013152795.1 Deferribacteres bacterium | reverse complement strand
GTTACGCTCGGGCAGGTTTATACAATATTCCCCACATTTGCGGAATGCGGGCACCCCGAAGAGGAAGAGCTGCCGATGGATATTGACCCGAAGCACCTCCTGGACTGGCTGGTCTGTCACCTGTCCCCTCCGAAGCCGGCGGTTCGCTGAATCCTGCACACGGAATCTACCCTGTTTCCGGAAGGGGGAGGTGAATTATAAACCTCGTGCCCCTGCCTGGTGTGGATTCCACCTCCACGAGACCGTTGTGCGCCTCCTTTACAATATCGTAGACAATCGACAGTCCCAGACCCGAGCCGTCAGGCTTGGTCGTGAAAAAGGGGTCGAATATTTTCTCCAGGTTATCCTTTTCAATTCCGGGCCCCGTGTCTTCAATCTCGATTTTTACGCTCCTGCGTTCAATGCCGGTGTCCGGTTGCACAAACTTCCCCGATGAAGACGTAACCGTGATCCTGCCTCCCCCGGGCATTGCCTGGATCGCGTTGAGGAGGAGATTAAAGAACGCCCTGTTAAGGCGCAGAGGCTCGCCCCTGATCTCGGGGAGACTTTCGTGGAGCCTGGAGACTATGTTGATCTGCTGGACAAGGCCCTTGCCTTTAAACAGGTCTATGGTTTTTTTGAGGAGGTCGTTGACATT
>JAADFS010000005.1 GCA_013152795.1 Deferribacteres bacterium | reverse complement strand
ACCGCCTTTTACCGGACATTCCTTGTCACCGCGGAGATAGCCTCCTGTGATGTAAAGAGGCACTGCTATCTGACCCTCGTGGATAAGGAGGAAGACACGATAAGGGCCGAGATCAGGGCCGTCATCTGGGCCTCCAGATACAGGACGATATCCGCGGTGTTTGAAGAAGCCACGGGCACCAGGCTTGCCGCGGGCATCAGGATACTTTTTGAAGCAGAGGTGAGCTTCCACGAAAGATACGGCCTGAAACTCAACATACTCGATATAGACCCTTCCTATACCATAGGCGAAATGGCCGTCAAGCGCAGGGAGATTATGGAACGGCTTGCACGGGAAGGGTTGAGGGACAGAAACAAGGAACTGGAATTTCCCCTTGTGCCTCAGCGAATAGGGATTGTCTCCTCCGCAACCGCGGCGGGTTATGAGGACCTGATAACCCATTTAATGAACAACAGCTACGGCTATAAATTCACTTGCAGGCTTTACGAGGCGGTAATGCAGGGGGACAGCGCCGAAGGCTCAATCCTCGCGGCCCTCAACCAGTGCATGAAAGACTCATCGCTCCTGGATATCGTTGTAATAGTCAGGGGCGGGGGAGGGCAGACCGACCTGCACTGTTTCGACAGTTTCGAGATAGGCAGGGCGATAGCGCTCCTGCCGCTTCCGGTCATATCCGGCATAGGGCACCAGAGGGATGTTACGGTGGTTGACGAGGTCTCAAACAGGAGGGCAAAGACGCCTACCGCCGCCGCTGACATGATAATCACGAGGGTGAGGGACTTTGAGGACAGGATAGACTCACTCTCCCACCACCTGGTCCACGGGGCCCGCACCCTGACATCCGACATGAGGGAAGGCCTTTCCGCCCTGTCAAAGAGACTTGAGGCCTCGGTAAGAAAAGAGCTGCTGAATAATATGCACATGCTGAATGTGTTTGCAAAGGGTATAAGGTATGCCCTGAAATTCATACGCAACGAAAAACAGCGGCTTAAGACACGCGAAGGCAATATCAGGCACCTGGACCCGGTGAATGTACTGAAAAGGGGTTACAGCATTACTTACAACAACGGCAGGGCGGTTAAATCCATTTCAGATGTGGGGAAAGGCGACAGCCTGAGGACGGTGCTGCAGGACGGTGAGATTGCAAGCACTGTAGCAGGCAGGAAGAAGACCGTTAAGCGTGCATGAAGGGGGGGATGCGGGTTGCGAGTTACGGGTTACGGGTTGCGGGTTCTGAGTTCAGGACAGTTAAGCTTATTTTGTTCTCAATTTTCTCCACGGCTTTTCAAATCGCTCGATAATCTCCCCTGTCTCAAGAATATCAGAAAACTCTCTAAGCCATAAGTGTATATATTCGACATCAAGTTTTCTGCCCTGTCTTAATATTATGCCTTCAATGTCACTCAGGTCCTGAGGCCTTCCGGCCACGGCTTTATGAATAATGAGATCCTCTGCTGAACATATATTAACCGTGCGGTTCCTGTCCAGTTCACATTCCACCGTCCGCCTTATTACTTCCTCTTCATAGCCGGGGATACCGAGAGAAATGTCTATTTCATATCCACTCTTACTCTTAACCAGACATACCCTGTTTTTGATGGCAAATTCCAGCGCATCCGATATTCGTGGAGAAAATTTATTGAGTATTTTCCTGATAACCTTCTCTTCCTCTCCTGGCTCCACAAGGATGGTGACATCCACATCCCGGGTAAATCTCGGTTCCCCCCACCATTGAAGTGCAATCCCGCCGATAAGAACATAAGGAATACCTTCTTTTTTAAAAAATCGATGCGCTTCCCATATGGCATTGAATTGCGGATTCATCTGTTTCGCTTTTTTCTGATTCTATTAAACAGTTGCCTTCTTTTTTTCAGAAAATATACTTTTTGATCGTCCAGTCCGGCCGGCTCCTGTTTTTTAACGGAGGAATATAAGTTGCAAAGATGCTTGTATTCACAAAGTGAATCTTTAACGGTCATTCCAGCAAGTCTTCTCCTTCTTTCTGCTGCAGCTAATTTGTTGACTTTCTTATACCCGTTAAGAAGAGTCAGTAAGGATGTCTTTTGATGTTTGAGTTTTATTGTAGCTGTTTTCATTAACTCCCCAACCTCGCAGCTCTTTAATTCATTCTACCATACCCACCGGCTCAAATATCTCCTCTGCGGGCTCGCCGGTGAATGGAGTCGAGACAGGCCCTGATGTTGCATAAACGGGCAGGGTAATTGCGGGAAAGACTATTTTAGTGGCAGTGTAGGGTATAATTGAAACTTAATGTTGTATGACGGGCGGAAGAGTTGCGGGTTCTGAGTTAAGGGTGCAGGGTGCAGTTGTCAGGGTGCAGGATGAAACAAGTTCCCCCTCCCCTGGCGGGAGGGGGTTAGGGGGAGGGGGCTGTGCTGTTATCCCTGAGGCTATCGCTGATAAAGCTTTCCCGGCATGGCATATTTTATGCCGCTGTAAGGTTAAAAAACGGGATGTTACAGGAGGATATTATGAATGACGCTCCGGGGTACAGGGAGGCACTTGAAGAGATAGAATCAATAGTTGATGAGATAGAGAACGAGACAGTGGATGTGGATGTGCTGGCTGAAAAGGTAAAGAGGGCGGCGTATCTGATCAGGTTCTGCAAGGAGAGGCTGAAAAAGACGGACGATGAAGTCAGGAAGGTTCTGAAGGAATTCGAAAAGGAAGACGAGGGCAGGTGAACCTGCCCTCTTGCTCCCGTAGTACTCATCTCCCCGGTGAAACCAGTACTATCCCCTGGCCGGGCCTGAGGTCGTATGAAAAAGGCCGGGGGATGGGGTTGAGGGGATATTCCGGTGATACATCCGTGCACGGCGCCCCTGCCCCGATGAGGTCACAGACATTGCCGGCATGAAAATGCTGGTGGTGATGGATATCCTTGTTCAGCACGAGGAGCGCCTTTTCAGGTGAACGGGATGAAGTCTTTCTGAGCAGGAGTATGTTCGGGTTTTCGGCATGCAATATCTCCGACACCGCCTCTTCCCGGAAAATCCCGTGGCCGGCCTTGATCAGATTCACCTGCCTTATGAATGAGGTCAGGTCAATGCCGGTCTCTTCCCAGTCCCCGGGTCTTGTCTTTACGACATGCAGTCTTCTGCGGAAGCCGAATTCAAATCCCACCGGTATCATTGTGCCTGCTGAAAAAAGCGCGGAAAACAGATAGCGCTGCTTCAGGCCGTCTGTATTGCCGTCAAGCTCTTCACAGAGCCGCACTGTGTCGTGACTCTCGGGGAAGCTTATGGACGGCGCGGCCCGCCGCGTGAGATTGTACTGCTCCATGAGCCACGGGCTGTGAAAATCCCACCACTTGGAACTGTTGAATATATAGTCAAATCCCGCCCTGGCGGTCTTTACGGTCTCCTCGGGTGTGCAGCCGAGCGTTTCAGCGAAAAACAGTGTGTCCGGGTAAAGTGACTTTGTCTCCCTGATAAGTCTCTCCCACAGTTTCCCCGGAATCTGGTATGCGGCGTCACACCTGAACCCGCTGAAACCGAGCCCGATCAGAAACTTCACAACGCTGAAGAAAAACCGGTACAGTCCCTCTTTGTCCCTGCTCTGCCTGTGGTTGAAACGCGCGAGGTCCCCCCATACGACCTTCCTGCCGTTTTCATAACAAAACGGGTGTGCCACCCGGCCTTTCTTCTCCCACACAAACCACTGCGGATGTTCCTTTATCAGGTCCGAATCCACGGCACAGTGGTTGATCACCAGGTCGATCATCATCCTGAGGCCGAGTTTCTCCGCCCGGCCGACCGCCTTCTTCACCTGTTCCTCCGGGGCCTCCGGGCCCGTACTGTCGATAATAACAGGGTTGAACCGGAAATAGTCCTTTATGGAGTAAAGGCTGCCGGAAACACCGGGGTACTGTATGGGATTCACAAATATCCAGTTGAAACCCATATCAGCCGCCCTTCTGAAATGCCCTTCCCAGTTGGAAACCTTTCCTGCGAGCAGGGGAAAGAGGTTGTAGATGATCATCTTTTCAGGTTCTCTCATTATGATGCTCCTTTCTCATTCCACATGTAATACAGCCGGTCGCGCGCCTCATTCAGCAGCAGCGGGGGCTGCGGCCATTGTTCAAGAATAACCGATCCCGAAAACCCGCGTTCCTTCATCCGCTTTATGAATTCACTCAGGCCGAGGGGGTCTCTGCCGGCAGGGCCTGTAAACAGCGGCAGGTGGCTGTCACAGTCGCCGAAATTCTCATGCATATGAATATGTATAACCGGTATCCGGGGGTCGAGCATGTCGATGAATCTCAGGTAGTCATTGCGCGTGGGACCGCACAGGTTTGCATGGCCTAAGTCAAGGCACATACCCGCATGGGCCGCCATCCCCAGGTCCCTTAAGCGGCTGAAGACACTGTTGAAATCCCCGGGCACGGTAAGCGGCGTGTTCTCTATGGACAGCCTGATGCCGGCCTCTGCCGTAAGCCTTGCAAAGGGCATAAGCGCCGCCACATAATCGTCCGGCCCCTTTTCAGCATAGAGGTGGATATTCAGCAGCCCTGCCCCTATATCCCGTGCAAATTCTATGTCCCGGAGTATTATTCCGTGTGTCCGTACCTCAAGGGGATTGCCCTGCAGCGATACATGCACGGACAGGGCGATGTCGTGTGCAGCGGCCCTGTCCCTGATATAACGCCTTATCCCTGCATCCATGCCGCCTGAGTCCCATCCCGCGGCGCCGTGCCTGTCCGGGAACCATTCAAAGGCATCGAATCCGTTTTCTATTGCGTATTCAAAAGGCAGGAGGGGTGTGGGAGCCGAAAAAGAGGTCTGATTACCGATTCTGATTTTTTTCATATTTTAACATTGCCCCCTCCCCCTAACCCCCTCCCGCCGGGGGAGGGGGGACTTGTTTCATCCTGCACCCTGCACCCTTAACTTTGAACTCTGAACTCTGAACTCCGAACTTTTATGCAACATTGCAGTTTTACATCTGGGGCCGTGTCTGCACTGCATAGTACAGGCCGCCTGCATAAGCGCCCTCTATGTCCTGCGGAAGGCCTGCCGCCTTTTCAATAATAATTCCGATCTCTGTTATGGCCGAGAGCATACTCCTCCTGAAATCCTCATCCCATACAAGGGGCTCATCCGTATAGTCGATTGTCACTTCACGCGGCGGATTCAGCATGACGCTGTCATAGAGTCCTGCGCCCGCGTATTCCGCAAGGTCCTCGGCGTTTGAGTCCGAACGGAAGATAAGCCCGCTGCCGTAAAGGCCCGTGCTCTTGCCGGGATAAGACAGGATATGCGGCTCCGGCGTGTCTTTACCTGAGGTGAAGCTCAAGGCCCTGCCCGGGTAATTGCCCACCAGCGTCTCCCCGAGCCCGGCCACCACCTCTGCATAGAGCTCATTCCTGTCGCCCGTAAAGGGATTGGCGGTATGGATCACAAATGCGTATTCCGCCTCTACAACCTGCTGGATTATAACCGCCATGAACACGTCCTCATGCGGGATCCCGCGGGCCCTGCGGCTCAGGTAGGCCCTTTCATTCCACTTGGACGCCCAGACACGTTTTATGCATGTCCAGGTATCTTCCGGATTCTCGGGCCATCCGAGACCTGCCTGCTCCATTACACTGCGAAGCGAAGGAAGGAGTTCATCAGGCGGCCTCAATTCGAGCACGAGTTTGCGTACAGCGGCGAGAATCTCTTCAGGGTTGTCCTCAACCCGTGACAGGAGGTCCGTGTAGCGTGCGGCGACATCCCTGTTGATATCCAGCTCGAGCACATGCTCGAACACCCCGAACGGCAGCGCTGCCGATGGGGGCAGGTGAATCCACTCCGGCAACCTGTCCATTATGCTCCTCAGGTTGTTGGATTTGCCGCCGACAAGACCCTCCCTGAAATCCGCTGAATGAACGGCATAGGTGGTGAATCCGGGATGGTCTATCTTTTTCAGTTTTATCTTCGCCTGCGGGGGCGCGGCGGTCATTTCATCCGTAACCTCTTCAAACACCACATCACCCGCTGTATTCACCGCGAGATCAAGCAGATGACCCTTCAGTGACTTAAGCCTCTCATAGCGCTCCCTGTCATAACACGTGGCAAACAGGAGCCGCGCGTTTCTGGCGCGGACAGCCACATGGGATACAAGATCAACCGGATCAGGCGTGATAACCACATTGACCCCCTCTGGCGGCTCTTCGTCTCCGCTCACCCTGTCCGTGACAATGACCGTGGGCCGGTCAAACGCCCTGCCTTGGACAGACCTTAATTCATCAACCACCTCCACATATCCCCTGGCCCGGCCGGGGCTGATGACCTGCCAGTCACCTATCCCCGCGCTGCCGCGCAGCAGGGGGTCGAGACGGCGTATGAGGGTGGAAAGTACAAATGCAGGTCTGCCCCGCACTACCTCTTCGGTAAAGAGGTTTATCACCCAGGAGTCTGCGTGAAAGGCCCTGCCCAGAAACTCGGCCTTGGCCTGGAACAGCCGGTAGTAATGTTCGCTGAAGTCCCCTATTATGCGGCCGAGCCGGTCGGTGACGGACTTGGCATGAAGGGACCAGTCCCGGCTGAAACGCGGCATGTCCTTAAGGCGTTGCCAGTGGCGGAGACATGCCGGGAGTTCAGGATTGTCATATGAAAGCATCATGTTCTCAACCGCCATGCCGGTTAATTCAACGAGTTGATCCCTGTCAGAAAGCATATGGATGCCGCGCTCCACCACAACACGCAGGAACTGCTCCAGGGCAAGGTCAAGATAGAGCATATCGCGGACCCTGCCGTGGTCCGTGTCACTGTTTAAAATACCCGCGAGGCGGTTGCGCATTGTGGTGATCCCTGCGGCAAGCTCGGGCATCGCGGCATGGGTGTCGTCCCTGTGCTGCAATATGAAGTCCATGATTTCCCGCAGTCCGCCGTCCAGCAGGTATCCTGCGGCATGGGCTGCGATTTCAAGATCAGTGCCCGAGTGCACCGACTTGAGTATCCTGAGATAATTCTCAAAATCATGTATCAATCCCTCTTTCAGGTGGGGAACAAAGTCCGGGGGGGTCACAATCGGCCGGTCGAAGCTCTCCAGGCGTTCTTTTGTAACGCCTCCCGCCTCAAGGGTTTTATAAAACAGGCCGAGGTCCCCGTCGCTTCTCAGGAAATTCAGATACGCCTCGCAGATGACTATATCGTCGGGTGTGGTGTTGTTATGGAGCTTCTGGTGCCATTCCTCAATGAAATGGCCGCTGACCTCCTTGATCCTGTGACGGTGCATGATCTTCAGTATCTCATCACGCACGCGCTGGCCTTCACCGCCCCGCCCGAGCGTGGTCATTATCAGGCGCACGAGCTCGCGGGTTTCAGGCTCGCTGATATATATGCGGGCGAGTTTGAGCGTAAGCCGGTCCTGGGCGTGGCTCAGCTCTGCGGGCTTTGTATTGTAGTCACGCTGCCAGTCCAGTTGCCTTACGGCGGAATAACGCATCCACACAAAGAGAAGCGCAAGCCCCTCGATGTCGCCCCTGACCCTGTCCAGCAGATCATGGCACAGGTTGAAACGGTGCATAAGGGTCCATGAATGGCGGTCCATTTCTGCATGAATGATCTCCCCTGCAAGATAAGAAAGCCGGGGCGCAAGCACCCCTGCATCCTGCAGGAGGGCCTTCACCGGGATATAGAAGTTCTGTCCGTGATTTTTCAGCCAGGCCCCTGTATCAGTGTTTTTAAGCACAAAAGAGATACCGAGGGGGGCGTCTTTTTCACTGATAAGCAGGTCGAGACGGTTTGAAACAAAGGGGGTCTGTGCAGCGCTGCCGTCAACTACGACTGTTCCCTCAGGGTGTATGGACTCAGGGGGCGGAGTCCATTCAAAAGGCGAGTGCACGGCCACGCCCCAGTGCATGAGCAACGGCCCTGATATGTCGGTACGCAGGATGATACGGTAAACCCCGCCCTCCCTGCTTACTGCAACAGCAAGCTTGCCCTCCGGAAGGTCATAGGTGTTTTCAAACAGCGCCTCTCCCTTAGTCTCATCCCTGAGATTAAGGGAGAGGCCGACATCATTTTTTGTCTCTGTTCCTTCAGGCATTGTATATATTATACAGCTTTTTCTGTAAGTCAACCTTAATGTTGCATGAAAATACCGGTGTTCAGAGGGGGCAGGGGGCAGGGGGCAGAATAAAGACCTGTTCCCCCTCCCCCTAACCCCCTCCCGCCAGGGGAGGGGGGACTCGTTTCATCCTGCACCCTGACAACTGTACCCTCTGCAATTATCCTATCGCCTTATAGCCGTTGAACTCGCAACCCGCAACCCGCAACTCGCAACCTGGAACTCTCCTGCAGTTTATGCAACGTTAAGCTTACTTCATGCGCAGCATGTCGAATTTCTTCCTCGTCTCCATCATCTGCTGATGCAGCCTCTGCATGTCTTTCTGCGAAATGCCGCCGTTTTTCATCATCCTTGACATTTCCATCATGTGCCCGCACATCTCCTTCATTATCTCGGACATCCCCGCCATCTCCGCGGAGCTCATTCCCCTTTCCATCATCTTTGACATGTCCTGCATCATTGCCGTCATGCTGTTCATGTCCTTCATCATGCCGCCCATCATATTCTTTCCATGCATCATCATGCCCGATTGTCCCATCTTTCCGTGCTGCATGCCCATACCGCCGGATTCGTCACCTCCACCGCCCATCATGCCGCCGCCCATGCCGGCATAACCCGCGCCTGCCGACAATACAATCACCAGGGTACTTATAATCATCAGCCTTTTCATGATAAAACCTCCTTCCGTTTTTTTCAGCCCTGAAGAGATCAGGGTATGTCCAACTGGATAATATTTTTTACTGATTCTTCTTCAAATACTCCTCAACCGCCCTGGCAAACCTTCCGGCAACCGGAAAGAGCCTGTCTATATCCTCATCCTCCGGATGCTTCATATGGTCGCAGTCGCACTCGTGGGTGATGTTGTACGTGAAATGAAGGGCATCGGAGAACTCCGTGCTGAAGACCCCTGACTGCATATACTGCTTTTCAAACTCTTCTATGACATCGGCATGCGTGAGCTTGCCGATATCCCTTACATCCAGCAGGGCGAAGAGACAGTTCATCATCGCGTGATACAGGTTTGCAAGCACGTGGAGGTTCCCTATCTTTTCCCTGCGGATTAGTTCTGCCTCCTGAATATATTCATTGGCCCTGCGCAGCCTGTCTTTTGCTGTTTCGGTCATTGTATTTCCTCCTCATTTATCTTACAGTGGCAATAAATACTGCTGGCGGGGCAGAGGAGTCTGCCGGGAAAGCTTTATCTGCGATTCCTTAAGTGGTAACAGCTCAGCCCCCTCCCCCTAACCCCCTCCCGCCAAGGGAGGGGGGACCTGTTTCTTTCTGCACCCTGACAACTGCACCCTGCACCCTCTGTTGAAATTCCAATATCCCATCGCTTTATAAAGGTGTTACAGCAGCCTCCCTTGCCGCGTTTATGCAACATTAAGTTCTATAAAGCGCCGATGACTTTTTTCAGTTTGTTCTGAATCTCGGCGGCGATTTCCCCCAGCGCCGGATTTTCAACGGCCTTCATTGATGCCACGGGATCAACAGCCGATACCTCCACCTGTCCCGCGCCGGTCTCCTGCACAATCACATTGCAGGGCAGCATGGTTCCGATTTTATCTTCCGCCTCCAGTGCCCTGTACGCAAACGGCGGATTACAGGCCCCGAGGATTTTATAGTTCCTGAAATCCACATTCAACTTTTTCTTCAGTGTCGCCCTGACGTCAACCTCTGTGAGGATGCCGAATCCTTCTTTTTTCAACTCATCGGTCACCCTTGCCACGGCCTCTTCAAAAGATGTATTCAATACCTTGCTGAAGTAATAACTCATAGCGCCTCCCGCCACGTTTATGCAATGCAACGATTAATGTTTGCATCTACTCCTTGATTATTCTGATATCCCTTGCAGCCTCCCACAGGCCGTGCAGATTACACCGCTCGACAACGCGCAGGGTTCCGGTCTCATGGGTACCCTTTCCTTGCCTGACCAGGGTCACTGTAACCTCCGGACGCGTGAATACCGGGGTCAGATCAATCCGTGCATAGAAGTTCTCCCCGAAGCTGACCTCAAGCCACTGGATGTGGTGCGCCTCATCCATGACATGGGGCATCTCACCTACGCTGATTGTCACCCTGAAAGGTTCGCCCGGCCTGACCTCCTCAGGGGCATGTATCACGGGGATATGCTTTTTCTCCATGTCACTAAGGTTCGAGGCGTCTTTCGGCCTGTTGATCCCGCAAAAAAGTCCTTTTTCTTCCATTGCTAAAGCCCTCCTGTAATTTTTTTCTTCATTAACCTGCAACCCGAACTCTCCCGCCCGTTTATGCAACATTAAGGTTAACTAAAAAACAACCTTTCAAAAACATAAACAGGTGGGCCTGCGGAAAGGTTGTACGCAGACCCACCTGTTGCGGTTATAACGCATTCAGATTAATATTCTTCGTGTTTGACCTCAAAGTAATTCGACTCATGGTTGCATGAAGGGCATGTCTTCGGCGGCTCTTCGCCTTCGTGAACGTATCCGCACTTCCTGCATACCCACTGCACCTTCCTGTCTTTCCTGAACACTGTACCGGCCTCAACTTCCTTTAACAGCTTCTTGTATCTTTCCTC
>JAADFS010000004.1 GCA_013152795.1 Deferribacteres bacterium | reverse complement strand
GCCCCGCCGCCGTGAAGGAAAACCTCTCCGCAATCCTCCCTGTCCTGCCTCATACGATTGAAAAAATAAGGGGAAGCACAGCGGACTGCGCCCCGCCCCTACCTGCTGATAACGGCCGGCCGTAACTGCCAGAGGGCCTGAAGGAACCGAGCATAAGGACATTCAGTTAAAGAAAGGGGGGACGGTCCCCTCCTTTGCGCAGGTGCTCGGGATTGACAGGGTGTCTCTATGGAGAAAGCTGAAGAAACACGGCCTGCGAGAGGATGTGCCCCTGCGGGATTAATGCCCCCCTGTGCCCAGGATCCCCGATGCCGCAACACAGAGGATGACAACCTCTATGAATGCGAGTATTACATATGCCGTATCTTTTTTACGCATTAACCCGGGTATGATCGCCAGATAACAGATAATGGTTATTGCGGAAAGAAAGGCAATCGGGACAAAGTTGAGCATATCACCGTATCTCAGATTGCCAAGCCAAGCCCACCCTGCCTGGATACCGCTTTTTTCAAGATACTCCCCTACCGGCATCACCCAGTAGTTTTGCACATCTCCGAGGGGGATCTTGGACGCCAGAATACCGGACGCGTAAATTATAAAAGTAATGACAAGGCCTGCCAGGCCTATCAGCATGCTTTTATTCAGTATATTTGCATAGAGAACCTGTTCCTCGGTTGCCTTAACAGCCATTTTCTCCTCCTGATACTTTAATATTGCCGGCATGCCTGCCGCGTTTATGCAAGTTCAAGGTCTATCCTATTCCCAGGCCCTTTAACAGTGCCTTCAGGCCGGCGATCGCCAGTACAATGATGACGAGGATCCTGATTATTGCCGGCTTTGTCTTTGCAAGGATCTTGACGCCTACGAGTGAACCGAGCATTATGCCGATTACCGAAGGGACGACCATCAATGGAAGCACCGCTCCGTTGTTGAGATATATCCATGCCGCGGATGTGTCTGTTATTGAGAGGAGGAATTTACTGGTGGCCACCGATATCTTTATCGGTGCCCCAAGCACCAGATTCAGTACCGGGACATTCGCCCATCCGGCCCCGAGTCCGAACATGCCGGCCATTATGCCGATCATGACAAACAGTAAAAGGCCCAGGGGCGTTCTGTGAATCTGCCACTTGACCTCCCTGTCTATTGTGGGTTCATAATACACGCCCATTATCCGCAGGGATTGGGAGAGTGCGTCCGGCTTGGGTACATTCGGGAATTCAGACTTTTTCGCCTTGATCATTATTACGACAATTCCGAGGATGGTCAGCCCGAGCAGGGTCTGGACGATATTGGTAGGAAGCGCAAGGCCTATCATGGCACCGACAATCGCGCAGGTTGAGGCGATCAGCGCCATGGGTATGGCCAGACGGAGATCCGCCATTCCCCTCCTCAGCAGCCCCGGACCTGCGGCCAGGGCACCGGCAAGGGCCACTATCAGGCCCGCTCCCCTGACGAAGTCAAGATGAAACGGCAGAAACCCGCTCACAATAGGCACATAAAGCACGCCGCCCCCGACTCCTGCAAGAACGGCAAACACACCGAGCGCAAAAGAAAGAATCAGCAGGACAAGAGGCCAGAACCACCACACATGTTGTGAGTCCCGCTCCGCGTCTGTGGCAACCGGGGGTTCGGCTGCAAACACATCCGCGGTTCCGAAAATTAAACAACCTGTTATGATTACCAAAAGCGTGGAAAATCTGAGTGTCCCTTGTAGCATTGTTTATCCATCCTCTTTTAATGAAATTTAAAACGGAAGACGTGATTGCTTCAATTTGAAGCATTGCTGTACCATTTTGTAACAGTTATGATATATATTAAAGAATCGAGAGAGATAAATCAACAAAATAGAATTTATAGCCATATAATGTTCCCTGAGATAAGACGGTTAACTTCCCTTTGCCGGAGGGGGAACGTGTGAGGTATTATCCTTAATGTTGCATAAACGGGCAGGAGAGTTCCGGATTGCGGGTTGCAAGTTGCGGGTTCTGGTATAAAGCTTTTTTCCGGCAGGCTCTCCTGCCCGGTGGTGATATTTTTATGCGAGGGTTGAAGGGATAATTTTATTTTTACAGGGTTGGTGATAGTATAAGGCATGTCCCTGAAGAAGAAGATAATTCTCAGTTTTCTTATAAGTTCGACAATCATAGCGGTCCTTATGATATACGCCTATATCAATTTTATAGAGATCAGGAAGGAGATCCGCTATCTCGAGCTGTCCGACACACTGAGGAGCAAAACCCTCCAACTCAGGAGGCATGAAAAGAATTATTTCCTCTACAGCGACACCAGGGAAATCGAATATGTCCACACGTATTTAAGGGACTTAAAGGCAATGCTTAAACAGGGGAGGACTTCCTACAGGACGGATAAACTCCTGAGTCTCGATAACAAGATAAGGGAATATGAACAGGGATTCAACCGGATTGCGGTGATTGCCGGGAATTTCCAGAGAGAATTCGACAGGCTCAAACCATTATTCCCGGTGCATTCCGACTTTTTCCATCTTATTGAATCGAGTTTTCTGGAGGCCCCGCTCGTAAACGCCGAGATTCTGAAAAAGGTATTTCTGCTGGACGGCGGCAATCCGGCTGTCAAGAGTCTCCAGGAACTGAGCACGGCGATCGATCGCCTCAGGAAAGACGGGGAAGAGATACTGACCCTTTCCAAGGCACTTGATAAATCGGCGCGGGATAAGGTGGAAAGGTATATCAGTTTTCTGGAGACATCCGCACTGTTCCTGTTTCCCCTGTTTCTTGTTGTGGGTCTCGGGGCTTCATTCGCCATCAGTCACAGCATTGTGAAACGCCTGAAAATTTTAACCGGTGCAATAGAAAAAACAGGCAAGGGAAACTTCCTGTCCCTGTCAGTACCGGCGAAAGAGGATGAAGTAGGCATATTGATGAAGACCTTCAACAGAATGGAGAGCGATCTGGTCGCAAGGGAAGAGGAGCTCAGGAAAAAGAATGAAGAGCTGCTTCAGAGCAGGAAACTCGCCTCCATAGGAACCCTTGCCTCCGGCGTTGCCCACGAACTGAACAACCCCCTGAATAATATCTATCTCGCCGCCCAGATACTGTCCAGGAGAGTAACACAAGGGACTTATCCCCCGATCATCGAAGAGACGGTGGGGGATATCTTCTCGCAGACGCTCAGAATGAAGAGGATAGTCCGCGATCTCCTTGAGTTTTCAAGAGAAAAGGCGCCTGAACTCACAAAGGTCAATATAGCCGGTGTAATAGGAGAGGTACTGGACCGTATGGCGGCGTCCGGGGAGATGGGCAATGTCAGATACAACATAAAGGCGCTTGAAGATATTGAATTGCATGCGGACAGGAGCATGATCAGCCAGGTCTTTATCAACCTTTTCAGCAATGCCGTGGATGCCATGGAGGGCAGCGGTGAACTGAATGTTGAGGTGAAACGGAAGGACTCTGCAGTGCAGATCAGGGTTTCCGACACGGGCAGGGGTATCCTGCCCGGGGACATCCCGAGGATTTTCGATCCATTCTATACCACAAAGGAAAAAGGAACTGGTTTGGGACTTGCGATCGTTTACAGTATAATAGAAAAACACAACGGGAAAATAAAGGTGGAGAGCGCGCCCGGCCAAGGCACGACTTTTATAATAACTCTAAGTGGTGCATAAACGGGCATGAGAGTTCCAGGGAACAAAGTTCGGAGTTCAACGTTAAAGGTGCAGAATGGAATTTTATGTTTTTTCTGCACCCGCTGAACACCGGTATTTTTATGCCGTTGTAAGGATAACTTAATGTCTATGAAGATTTTAATCGCCGAAGATGAGGAAATAACTTTAAAACACCTTATCTACGCGCTGAAGACCGAAGGCTATACGGTCACGGGCGTGACAAGCGGCACCGATGCGCTGAAGAAGACCAAAAAGGAAGAGTTCGACCTCATCATAGCGGATATAAAAATGCCAGGTATGGACGGGCTGAGTCTTCTTGCGGAGGTAAAAGAGAAGTATCCGGACACCGAGGTGATAATAATCACGGGCTTCGGCAGCATAGAGTCCGCGGTTGATGCAATGAAGACAGGCGCCGCCGACTATATCACAAAGCCGTTCAACCTTGACGAACTGATCCTGAAGGTAAAGAAAATCCAGGCGAACAAGAGACTGAGCCAGGAGAACACGGCGCTCAGGCTCTCCCTGAACCCTCCCTCCCCGCCCTTTGAAAAAGGGCTGACGATAGGTGGCCTCACCTTCATAGCAAGGAGCAAGATAATCAGAAGGGTGATTGATATCATAGACAGCATATCAAGGTCTGACTGCAATGTCCTGATCTCCGGCGAAAGCGGCGTGGGCAAGGGGCTTGTGGCAAAGCTTATCCATTATACCAGCCTGCGGAAGGACAGGCCGTTTCTGGCGGTAAACTGTGCGATCTTTACGGAAGAACTGCTGGCGAGCGAGCTTTTCGGTCATGAAAAGGGGGCCTTTACCGGCGCCCTCTCCGCCAAACAGGGACTGATCGAGATCGCCAACAACGGCACCCTGTTTCTTGACGAGATCGCCGAGATGTCGCCCGCCCTGCAGGCAAAACTGCTGAAGGTGGTGGAAGACAAGGAATTCTTCAGGGTCGGCGGGACGAGGCACGTCAAGGTCGATGTCCGCTTCATCGCCGCCACGAATCAGAACATAAGCGCCCTTGTAGCTAACGGCAAATTCAGGGAGGACCTGTACTACAGGCTTAATGTGATGGATATATACATACCGGCCCTCAGGGAAAGGCGGGAAGACATTATACCACTCAGCCGGTACTTCCTGGAAAAACACTCCAAGAAGGCCAACAAGAAAATCACGGGATTCAGCAAGGAAGCAATGGATATGCTCATGACGTACAACTTTCCGGGCAATGTCAGGGAACTGGAGAACATTATCGAGAGGGCCGTGATCCTGGAGAAGACATCTCATATCAGGGCCGAGAACCTCCCGCAGAGCATAACGCTGTTTCAGATTGAAACTATCAATCCCAACAGGATCCGCACTATTGACGAGATAAGCAAGGATTATGCAGAGAAGGTTCTGGAGTTTTTCGGCAGCAATAAGTCCAAGGCATCAGAGGCATTAGGGATATCCAGGACCAGCCTCTGGAGGCTTCTGAACAAGTAATATACCCCTCCTGTTCACCCGCGTTTCATTTTGAAACGCAAATCTCAACAACCAACCCTGAGGTTTTCTTAAGTTTTAATATGTTGCATCTGGCATGTTTCTTGCATTTCCTCTGAAACCAACTAAGGATTCCTCAATTTTATTAAAACAATGAAGGAAAAACTTTTGTTTGTGACAAAGGGTGATGAAGATTATGAAGAAGGCTTTTCATATGTGGTTGAGCTGTCCCGGATACTGAAGACAAACATTTTCATGCTGATGGTTTACGACGAATCGTTTATTGAGACATTCCAGGACACTATGGCGGCCGCTGCCTTTGCAGAGGCGGGCGAACCGGAGACTGCAAGAGAGATTTCACAGGAACGGCTCCGCAGGATACAGGAAGACACAGAGAGAAGGATTGAGGCCCTGACTGAAAAATACTGCAAGAACGGAGCGCCGCTGAAGATCAGGTGCAAGGCGGTTGCAGGAGATATAATCTCCAATATAGAAAAATTAGTGGAAAGCGAACCGGCCATCGACATGGTGCTCTTAAGCCCGACCCTCAGCAACAAGGGCGGTGTGAGTGCAAGAAAGCTTCTGAAGAATATATCAAGGCCTATCGTGACCATGTCAAAACCGGCGGATGCCAAATCATGAGGGAGGGACATATGAAGGGAATTTCAAAAAGATTTGAAGATGCAATGGCTGCAGCTGCATTTGCAGAGGCAGGTGAGTTTGAGAGCGCAAGGGAAATCATGCTGGAGGATGTTTCCCTTGCCGAGCAGATCAAGTCCCTTAAACGCGAGGTGGATACAACAGTCGACGATCTCACTTCAATGGCGATCACCTTTGCAGAGGCGGGGGAACAGGACAAGGCGTTGGAGATTCTGAAAGAGGCGGAAAAGAGACTTGATGAAATCAAAGAGAATTTCAAAAAAGACTTGCTTACTCCTGCGATGAACTGATTCGCCCGGGCAGGAGGTACAGAGCTGATTAAAAAGGAGGAAAAGGTTGAAGAAGATAATACTCATAGACAGTAAATGGGATATCAATTCCCCGGCCATCAAGTATGTCCTGAAGGCTTCAAAAGGTACGGACACCGAGATAGCCGGCATATTCCTGGTCGGCGACACCGGCAGGGAAACCGTTGAAAAGGCAGAGGCCGTGCTGAAGTCCGTCAAGCAGGGATTTGAGGCCGAGGGGATACCTTTCAGCGCACATGTAATGGGCCAGGACCCCAAGGCATTTACGAAAAAGATCGATGACCTGATGCCTGCAAGCCTGGTGCTGATCGGGGAGGCGGAGTTCTCCGGGGAGATGGCCAGGGGAGGGGCAGGCATAAAGGCCCTGAAGGAGAGACTGACATGCCCCGTAACGACTGCCGATGCCATAGCAGCAGGTGAACACGCACAGAAAAAAACGGCCGGCGGCATAAACTGGGGCAAGTTCATAATGTATGCCATAGGTTCGGCAATAATGTACGGTGTCTTCTTCCCCATGCTGAAGGTGCTTAACGGGAAGATATTCATGACAGGCACTGTCCTCGGTGCGCTTGCCATTATGGCTGCGGTGGTGATACATGCATGGATATGGGGCAATACAACACAAATTCTGCCCAAGTTGTTTAAGCTCGAAAAATAAAAAAGGAGGATAAAAATATAATGCAAGAGGTTGCTGCGGAAGCTATAGATAAGATCAATGTTGTAACACAGATTTTTGATGCCAACCCATGGTCGATGCTGGGGGTGATACTGCTCGGTTTCATGGGAGGCACCCTCTCGGGGTTTATCGGCTCAGGGGGGGCTTTTTTAATGACCCCCGGCATGATGAACCTTGGTGTGCCCGGGGTGATGGCGGTCGGGGCCAATATCACCCATAAGTTCGGAAAGGCGATGATGGGCTCAAAAAAGCACGGCGAACTCGGCCACGTGGATAAAAAGCTCGGTATATTTCTGCTTGCAACCGCTGCCGTGGGAATAAGGGCCGCGGTTGTTGTAAACGGCATGTTTTTCGAGAAACTCGGCAAGGCCGGTTCCAGCCTTTATGTGAGTGTGTTTTTTGTTCTTACGCTCAGCATCATCGGTTATTCACTGCTGAAAGACGCCCTGAGGTCCAAGAAAGACCCTGACGCAGGGCCGTCGGACAAGCTGCTCAACCTGTCCAAGAAATTCCAGTTCAAGCCCCTTATCCACTTCAAGGTGGCGGATGTGGAAGTCTCCCTCGTCGTGCTTCTGTCCATAGGGTTCTTTGTCGGCTACATGGCCGGGACAATCGGTGTCGGTGGTTTCATAGGCGTGCCGGCCATGATCTACATATTCGGTGTCCCCACTGTAGTGGCTGCGGGTACGGAACTGTTTCTCGCCATGTTCATGGGCGCATGGGGGGCTTTTAATTACGGGCTGCAGGGCTATGTCGACCTGAGGCTGACCATGCTCCTTTACGGCGGCTCCCTGATAGGCATATATTTCGGGGCCATAGGCACCCACCTGGTGAAGGAGCTCTATATCAGGATGGTCACGGCCATACTCATTCTCCTGTGTGTTATTTCCCGCGCCCTGGCAGTGCCGGAATACCTCCAGCAACTGGACATAATAAATCTCGGGGTAGGCGCCGCCGCCCTGTTTGAGCTGGGCAGCAAGATATTCCTTTTCGGCAGCGGTATAGTGGCCACGTTTTTGATTCTGTACTGGACATTCAGTGCAAAATCGAGGGAGAAGAAATCCGCCGAGCTGGGCTTTTCCCACGGCGAATAAGACACGTGATGAATTCAAGGAGGTTGATTAATGGATATATACAAGACAATAATCTTGGCGGTTGACGGTTCGGATGTAAGCAGGAACGCCCTGAGGCATGCCGTTGAACTGACAAAGCAGAACAACGGCACACTTATTGCCGTTCATGTGATCCCGCCGATTGATGTGATGGATATAGAAACCTTCAAGCCCGAGAGCCTTATAAAGGGGCTCAAAGAGGAAGGGAAGAAGATACTCTCGGAGGTCAGGGAACTGGCGGCCGGTGAGGATGTGAAGGTTCAGACCACCATTGAAGAGGGGATACCCTTTGAGGTAATATGTGAAGCTGCGCGCAATGCGAATGCCGACCTCATAGTAATGGGAAGCCACGGACATACGGGCATCGGCAAGGTGTTTATCGGAAGCGTTACAGAGAGGGTCATCAGCAGGGCGCACTGCCCTGTGCTTGTGGTTAAATAATTAAGTGCAAGTGTAAGTGCAAGTGTAAGTGAAGGTGTAAGTGAAGTGGAATTGTATGTATCGGAAAACGGCAGAGGTAAAGACCTCTCCCTGCTGAGGGAGAGATTCAACAGGGCTGCGCTGGCAGCGGCGGCGAGCATTGCGGCCCTTTTTATCTACGCCGCGGCGGTTGAATGGATAAGAGGTGTGTATGACCCCTTCCAGGGTTTTGCAGACTACGAATGGTTCCCCCGGTTGCAGACATTTCTCTATCTGTTGGGGATGTTCAATATCCTGCTCATAAGATACGTTGTGATGAGGATTTACACTGCACCCGGGACTGCGGACATGGAAACAATCGCCACGCGCCTGTTCAATGCCGATACTGCTTCAATGCTGCTGTCGGGGCTGCCGGGTCTTTACGGTCTTATACTTTTCCTCTTGTCCGGCGACCTGATAGATTTTTACATGCTTTTCGGATTGTCGATCATCTACTGCATGATATATTTACCGCGGTATAGAAAATGGATCTCGGTCATCGAGGAAAACTTGACGGACTAATATTAAAGGATTAATAAAAGGAGGGAACACAATGTACTTTTATTTACCGATTGCCTTAACCAGCGTCAGCGTACTGCTGATTGCGGGGCTGGGGCTGCTCGTGGGACTGCTTTCAGGGTTGTTTGGTGTCGGCGGAGGTTTTTTAATGACCCCGCTTCTGATCATGTTCGGTATCCCGCCGACCGTTGCAGCGGCGACTGATTCGCTTCAGATAGTCGGGGCGTCCACTTCCGGCACATTTGCTCACTGGAGGCTCGGCAATGTTGATTTCAAGATGGGGGCCTGCCTGCTGATCGGCGGGTTCACCGGAGGCCTTGCAGGAGTTCAACTGATCAAGATGCTCAGGATGATGGGCAATGCCGATGTTGTCATAAAGATAACCTACGTGCTGATGCTCGGTATCGTGGGAACATACATGTTTTTTGAAAGCTTAAACGCCCTCAAAAAGACAAAACAGGCGCAGGAGGCATCCGAAACCCAGACACAGCCTAAGAAGGAATCCGGTTTCGTGAAGCTTATCCGGAGCCTTCCGCTTCAGACCCATTTTACAAAATCAGGGGTGACGCACTCCGCCATACTGGTCGTGCTGCTGGGAGCGTTTGTCGGAATACTTGCTGCCATAATGGGCGTTGGCGGTGGATTTCTCATGGTCCCGGTCATGATATATCTTCTGAGAATGCCCATGCATGTGGTTGTCGGAACAAGCCTCTTCCAGATACTCTTTACCTGTATCGAGGTTTCCTTTTTACAGGCATACATAAACCACACGGTTGATTTTATACTTGCCGTCCTGCTGCTGCTCGGCTCCACCTTCGGGGCCCAGATAGGAACCAAACTCGGCAAGAAACTGCACGGCGATCAACTGAAGATACTTCTTGCCATAATTGTTCTTGTTGTAACAGTAAAGATGCTGCTGGGCCTGTTACTGGAGCCGTCCCTGCTTCTTGGCGTTAAAGGAGGTCACTAATCATGAGTATTCTGAACAGATTCAAGATTTTTCTCATACTTAATATCACGGTTCTGATGCTTCTGTCTTCTGCATCCGATGTGCTGTCGACCACCGCAACTGTCTCGCCCGACAGTATTAAAGTGGATTCTTTTTATCACGGCAGCAAGATTACGATAAAGGGGGAGACCGAGGCGGACAAGGAAATAATCATAAAAATCAGCTCTCCACCCATCAAGACATCATTACGCAAAAAAGGCAAGGCAGCCGGCATATTGTGGATGAACATAGGAGAGCTGGAATTCCATCCGGTACCTGATGTGTACTTCATATACTCCACACAGGATATAAACACGATACTGGGAGAAAGTGAGCAGGACAAGTACACCATCGGATATGACGCCTTTAAGAGGCTCGTGGAGGTTTCCCCGGTGTCTGATGATGCGGAGAAGAAAAAATGGGTTGAGGAATTCATAAAGTTCAAGGAGAAAAACAAGGTCTACGGTGTGTTCCCGGGAAAGATAGAGGCCTCAACCGGCAACGGAAAGAAGACCTATACACTGGTTCTGGACTGGCCCTATCAGGCTCCGCCGCAGGAGTATACGATAAGTATATATGCGGTAAAGGACGGTGTCGTCCAGTACCGGACGGAACAGCCGCTGATAGTGGAGAAGACGGGTGCGCTCAGGTTTCTTTCGAACATGGCTTTTAATAATGCGGCGGTTTACGGCATAGTTTCCATCATCATAGCCATTGTAGCCGGCTTTGTGGTAAGTTTGATATTCAGGGGAGAGAGCAAGGGGGGCCATTAGTAAAAAAACAGGCAGGCCCTGACGTTGCATAAATGGGGGGAGAGGTATTACAGATAAAGCCTCTCCGGCAGGCTCTCACGCCTGCCGGCGGCCACTGTAAGGTGAAAGGGTGGCCCATGCAGCGGTTAAGGTGAGC
>JAADFS010000003.1 GCA_013152795.1 Deferribacteres bacterium | reverse complement strand
GGGGCAGTATCTCCTTATTACTGCTGAACTTATCGATAAAGGCATTGTACTGCCTGATCGCATTATCAAAATCGCCCAGATTAAAGTAACAATTGCCGAGATAAAACAGGGCCGTAGGGGTGGGCTTGATGTCAACCGACTTCTGAAAGAGCTCCAGTGCCTTTTTCCATCTGTCTTTGCCGGTTAGGACCTCGTCAGTGCCGGTTACGTAATAATACTTGTAGGCCTCTGTCTCAAAAGAATATGCCTTGTCTGCGGCAGAAGAAGAATAGAGTGCATAGATTACGTACAGGATGATCACGGCAACCACCGCCGATGCGGCGATTATCGCCTGTCTCTGCCGTTTCCTGAGTGCCTCCAGCGCGTGCAGTGCTGCGCTCTTTACCTCTTTTTCCGGAACGGGCTTTTTCTTGGGGGGTCTTTTCTTTATGGCCTTGGGCATCTAAATCCTCCCGATTTTATCCACGAGCTTCCGGGAATTTGCAAATATACTCTCCATATCTTCCTCCGGGATACCGGCTGCACGGAGGACCGTCTTTGCATATTCACGCTCAATGAGGTCTTCCGGCGCATGGGAATCCGTATTTATCACCATGGCCGCGCCTGTTGCGGCCGCCACCTTTGCAACGTGGCCGTTTGAAAGACTGTGCCCCTTTCTTGATGTAATCTCAAGCGCAACCCCGTTGTCCCGCGCCAGTGCGGCGTCCTCGGCACTGATCAGGCCCGGATGGGAAAGGATATCCGCACGGGCCTTTATACCCGCCCGGTTTGTCCCCGGAACAACAGGTTCGGTAACGGTCTCGCCGTGGACCACGACTATCTTGGCGCCCAGGCTCCTGGCCTTCTCCACCATGCCGCCGATAAGCTCAGGCGGTACATGTGTAATCTCCGCGCCGGGGATAATGATTATGCCGGAATATTTACAGAGTTCACCTGCCGCCTCTGCAATCCTCGGAACCACAAAGTCGATATTCGACATATCCACGTGGTCTGTCAGGGCTATTGCCGTATAACCCGCGGCGTACGCCCTCCGGACAAGCTCCGACGGCAGAAGCACACCGTCGCTGAACATGGTATGTGTATGCAGATCAATCATAACAGTGTAACATACAGAAATTCCGTCCCAAATGTCAAAGTCCTCCGCCGGGTTTCATGGTTTTTTGACACTATAACACACTTCCGATTATTATTTAATGTTGCAAACCGGGTTGCGGGTTGCGGGTTCAACGGCTATGAGATGGAATATGTTTTTTCTGCACCCTCTGAACAACGGGCATTTTTATGCCGCTGTAAACCTTAATGTTGCATAAACCGGCAAGGGAGGCTGCCGTAAAACCTTTATAAAGCGATGGGATATCGGAAGTAACTCTTTATTGCAGGAAATAATGGAGGGTGAAGTTCAAAAAGACGTCAATATGCTGTGCGGAGTATTCCCTGAAGGTATCGCAGATAAAGCTTTTCCGGCAGCCTCCCTTGCCCGCAGGCGATGTCTTTATGCCGCTATAAGGTAAAAAAGAAGATAATATCATGAAAAAAATGATCGCCGACTACATGGAAAAGGGCTTTCTCGAGAACATCGTGGATATGTTCAGGCACGATAAAGGCCTCTATGCCATTATAGGAGACCTGATCGGTGATGAGAGAAGCAGGGTCAGGATCGGCGCAGTGGCGCTTGTGGAGACCCTCAGGGAAGAGGGCATGGAACATATTGTCCGGGCGATTCCCGGAATTGCAGAGAAGCTCAGGGACCCGAATCCGACCATCCGCGGCGATGCAGCCTATGTCCTCGGCATCATCGGGCACACCGACGCCACGCGCTTTCTGGAGGAAGCCGTCTCCGACGAAAATGAGATGGTGCGGGAGACCGTAATCGAGGCAATACAGGAGATAAGGGGTCAGCGGGGATGACCGGCGGCATCCTGAGGCAGGGCTTCTTCCACCGCCCCTGATGATGCCCGGGGATTCATAACCCATATTACACCGAATGCCCTTTCCTGGTATATCCTTGCAAGACCCAGTCTGACCAGTTCAAGAAGGGCGAGAAACGTCACTATCAGGGTCAGTCTTGTGCAGCCCTCTTCAAAGAGATCCTCAAACCTTATCCCGTCTTCCCTTTCAAGGCGCTCCACAACATAATTTATCCTGTCCGCCACGGTAAGCTTCTCCCTCGTTATCTCAACGGCCTGTTCCGGTGCCCTTTCCATGAGTCTCTGAAACGCGGATATGAGATCAAAGACATTCGCCTCAAAGAGCAGGGGCTCGGGTTCAAATTCAATGTCATTCTTGTCAGGGGCGGCTCTCCGGAATACATCCTTCCATATATCCTCCCTCTTTCTCAGGTGCAGGCAGGACTCCTTGTATGCCCGGTATTCAAGCAGCCTCTGAACAAGCTCAGCCCTCGGGTCCTCCGCAGGCTCTTCCTTTTCCTCTTCATCAGCGGGGAGGAGCATCCTTGACTTGATATGTATAAGTGTCGCCGCCATAACGAGAAATTCACCGGCGATCTCCAGGTTGAGCTCCTGCATGAGGTCAAGGTAGGCCGTATACTGGCGTGTGATCTGGACTATGGGGATATCGTATATGTCTATCCTGTTTTCTTTTATCAGGTGAAGGAGCAGGTCAAGGGGCCCTTCAAAGGCGGGAAGTTTAAAGAGAAAACCGCCGCGTGCCCCGGGCGTGCTTACGGATTCCGGGGATGGAGTTCCGGGCGTTTTCTGGTGCCCGGCCTGATATACGCTGGTCGCTTCCAGTACCTCCGGCATTACAGAATATTATAGTATTTAAAATATTATTGCAAGCAAAAAATACACAATATATACGTATTTATTTTTCTGTCCGCCCATATATTGTAATAAGCGCTGAGATTACAAAAAAAGCCTTGCCTATGACAAAGTAGATGATATATAATAACTCACTCTCCTGTCAGGGAAGGTTATCAACAATTTACAAACAGATGTTAATAACTACTATTTTTGTCATCTCATACGGCCCGTTTAAATACCATGAACATTGAAGAAGCCTGGACAAAAACCGTTGAAGCCATCGGCCTCAAGGTCGGCAGTCAGACCTTTGATCTGTGGTTCAGGCCATTGAAGCTTGTGCACCTTCAGGACCAGCAGATACTCCTTGAGGTTCCGAACAAGTTTTTCAAGGAATGGATCGAGGATCATTACCCCGGGATAATATCCGAGACACTGGAGGAGTTCCTGAACAGGCGGGTCTCCGTCACGTTCAGGGTGCATGAGAAAAATGACAACCCGGCCCTGAAAAAGATAGAAACAAAACATGAAAACAGGCGGGTGAAGCTCGCAAGCCGGGGCATATTTCTCAGCCCGAAGTTCACATTCGACACATTCGTAGTGGGAGCCAGCAACCAGTTCGCCCACGCGGCGGCAAGGGCGATCGCCGATGCACCGGGCAAGGCGTATAACCCGCTTTTCATATATGGAGGTGTGGGCCTCGGCAAGACCCATCTCATGAATGCAATAGGCAACAGGATTATCGATAATCAGCAGAATATCAAGCTCCTGTATGCTCCTGCCGAGCAATTCACAAACGAATTCGTCTACTCAATGAGAAACGACAGGATGGACGATTTCAAAAACAAATACAGGAGCCTGGATGTCCTTATCATAGACGATATCCAGTTTATCGCCGGCAAGAGCGGGACACAGGAGGAACTGTTCCACACATTCAACGCCCTTTACGACACGTATAAACAAATCGTATTTTCCAGCGACAGGCCCCCGAAGGACATCTCCCCCATCACCGAGAGGCTGAGATCGAGGTTCGGCATGGGGCTGATCGCCGACATACAGATTCCGGACATAGAGACCAAGATGGCCATCCTGGGCAAAAAATCCGAGATGGAAGGCATACACCTGCCCGAGGATGTCAGCTTTTTCCTTGCAAGCAAGATAAAATCAAACATCAGGGACCTTGAGGCATGCATGATACGCCTCGGTGCGCACTCCTCCCTTACAGGGCAGGCGATAACCGTTGAGATGGCCAAAAACGTCCTTAAAGACCTGATACACGACGAGCAGAAGGCACTGACGGTCGAGTACGTGCAGAAGGTTGTCTGCGAGTACTTCGGCCTGAAACTGCAGGATATCAAAGCAAAAAAGAGGACAAGGGATATCGCCTTCCCCAGGCAGGTGGCCATGCACCTGAGCAAGGTGCTTACGGACTCCTCTTTAAGCGAGATAGGGAAGCATTTCGGCGGGAAAGACCATTCCACAGTCATACATGCATGCAAACTGATCGAGGAACGAAGAAAAAAAGATGAGGATTTTGATAAAAAAATTGATTACCTGATCAAAAAGATTAAAGGTTACTAAGAGCCGGACTTGCTGACTCCATGCCTTAATCCCGGGAGGACAAAATGAAGCTCAAGATACAGAAAGAAGCCATACAGAACGCATTACAGAACATCCAGGGAATCGTTGACAGGAAAACCACCATGCCCATTCTCAGCCATTTTCTGCTGAAGGTCGACGGCAGCGCCTCTCTGATGGCGACCGACCTCGACATTGCGCTGAAAGGCCCCCTGGATGCCGAGATACTCCAGGCGGGCAGCCTCTGCATACCCGCGAGAAAGCTGTTCGAGATAGCCAGGGAAGTGGAGGGCGAGATTCTGCTTGAGGCGCAGGAAAACAACTGGGTGAGGGTGACTTCAGGGAAGAGCACATTCAAATTAATGGGCCTTCCTGAAACCGACTTCCCTGCATTGCCGGAGATAAGCGAGTCCGAAAAGCTGAGCGTAAAGGCCCCCGCCCTCCGGGACATGATCGAAAAGACAATCTACGCATCCGGCGAGAGCGACACGCGATACGCGCTCAACGGCCTCCTCCTGCATTTCATCCCCCGGAAAAGCGACATTGAATTTAAAGTCATCGGCACCGACGGGCACAGGCTTTCAGTCATTGCAGTGGAACTGCAGGGGAGCCTCCCTGAAGAGAAAAAACTGATCCTGCCGAAGAAAGCGGCAATGGAGCTGAAAAAACTGATCGAGGGCAGTGACGACAGTGTCACACTCCATCTTGACAAGAATCATATATTCTTCAGCCTGGACGGCATCGTCCTTACATCCAGGCTTATAGAGGGCACTTATCCCAACTACGAGCAGGTTATTCCAAAGGACAACGAAAAAGAGGTCGTCGTTGACAGGACGGCGTTTCTCAAGGCGCTCAAGAGGACCTCGATAATGAGCAGGGAAAAAACCAATGCAGTAAGGCTCGACCTGGAGGCGGGCAAGATAACCCTGATTTCCATGAACCCCGATATAGGAGAGGCGCGGGAGGAGATAGCCGCGCAGTACAAGGGGGAACAGATGACCGTGGGTTATAACGCCCGGTACCTCATGGACATACTGAATGTCATGGAAAGCGAATCGGTCGTGCTCATGCTCCAGGAGCAGTTGACCCCCACGCTTGTGCTTGACCCGGATAATAAAAACTATACGTGTGTTGTCATGCCGATGAGGACATAACCTAAAGGGAAGTTAATGAAAGAAAAACCGAACAGTGCAAATGAATACGGCGCCGGCGACATAAAGGTGCTCAAGGGGCTCGAGGCCGTAAGGAAACGGCCCGCCATGTACATAGGAAGCACGGGCGTTGAAGGGCTTCACCATCTTGTATACGAAGTCATAGACAACAGTGTGGACGAAGCGCTTGCAGGCTTCTGTGACAGGATCGAGGTCACCATTCACATGGAGGGCAGCATTACCATTGTCGACAACGGCAGGGGCATCCCCACCGGCAGGCACCCCGGCGACCCCAAGGGCCGCACTGCCGCGGAGATAGCCCTTACAGAGCTCCATGCAGGTGGAAAGTTCGAGAGCAAGGCATACAGGATATCGGGCGGCCTTCACGGCGTGGGAGTCTCCGTAGTCAACGCCCTCTCGGAATGGCTTGACGTGGAGATAAAGCAGAACGGCCAGGTCTGGGAACAGCACTTTAAAAAAGGAGTCCCCACAGGGCCCCTCACTCTGGAGGGAAAGACAAAAAACAGGGGCACCAAGATAACATTCAAGCCCGATCCGGAGATATTCGAAAGCACGGATTTCAACTATGACACACTTGTCAACAGGTTCAGGGAACTCGCCTTCCTGAACAGGGGTCTCACCATCAAGATAACCGATGAAAGGACCAACAAGGAACGCACATTCTTTTACGAGGGCGGCATTGTATCCTTTGTCGAGCACCTGAACAAGAACAAGAACCTCCTGCACCAGAAGCCGATCTACATATCCAAGGAAAAAGACCGCATAGCAGTGGAAGTGGCCATGCAGTATAACGACAGTTATACTGAAACCATTTACTCCTTTGCAAACAACATAAACACCAAGGAAGGCGGCACCCATCTTGCAGGTTTCAAGTCAGCCCTCACGCGGACGATAAACAACTATGCCTCGTCGCTGGGATTAACCAAAAACCTCAAGGAGAGCATCTCGGGTGATGATGCCCGGGAGGGCCTGACCGCCGTCATAAGCGTGAAACTCCCCGACCCCCAGTTTGAGGGTCAGACAAAGACCAAGCTCGGCAACAGCGAGGTAAAGGGCCTCGTTGAATCCCTCGTGAATGAGGCCCTCGGCAACTACTTCGAGCAGAACCCTTCCGTGGTGAAGAAGATAATCGAAAAGGCCATTCAGGCGGCCAGGGCAAGGGAAGCCGCGAGAAAGGCCAGGGAGCTTACAAGGAGAAAGGGGGCGCTTGAGGATACGGGGCTGCCTGGGAAACTCGCGGACTGCGCGGAGAAGGACCCCGAGCTGAGCGAGATATTTATTGTAGAGGGGGATTCCGCCGGAGGCTCTGCAAAACAGGGGAGGGACAGGCATACCCAGGCCATCCTGCCGCTGAAGGGAAAGATACTCAATGTGGAAAAGGCCAGGTTTGACAAGATGCTGGGCTCGGACGAGATAAAGATTCTCATAACCGCGCTCGGCACGGGCATCGGCACGGACGACTTTGATATCACGAAGGCGCGTTACCACAAGATAGTGATCATGACGGATGCGGATGTGGACGGCGCGCACATAAGGACACTGCTCCTGACATTCTTTTTCAGGCAGATGCCGCAGATCATAGAAAAGGGCTATCTCTACATAGCCCAGCCGCCGCTGTTCAAGGTAAAGAAGGGCAAAAAGGAACGGTATATCCAGAATGAGAGCAAACTTGAAAACATGCTCTTTGAGCTTGCAGCGGATGAGATAGAGATACACAACGGCAGGCTCCTGGCCGGCAGGGACATACTCCCTTATATCAAGAACCTGTCGAAGTTCGAAAAACTCCTTGAATGGTTCGCCCGGAGGAAGAAAGACACGGCGGTGATCAAGGCGCTCCTGCATTACGACCTGAAGAAAGAGGTCCTCAAGGACAGGGAGGAAACCGAAAAGATCGCAAAGAGGCTCCGCGAGGAATTCCCGGATATAAAAGGCGAGATAATGGAGGATGAAGAGCACCAGTCATTCAGGATAGAACTGAAAAGGGACGGCCTGAGGCTGAGCATAGATGATGAATTCCTGACATCCCCGGATTTCCGGGAATTAAAAAACATCTTCTCCGAGCTCAAGGGGCTCGGGCACCCTCCCTACAGGGTCAAACACCACGATGAGACACACGAGTTCAACAGCTCCAGGGAACTGTTCGACTACATACTGTCCCTCTCAAAAAAGGGGCTGAGCATCCAGAGATATAAAGGACTGGGCGAAATGAACCCCCAGCAGCTCTGGGAGACGACCATGAATCCCGAGAAACGGACATTACTGCAGGTAACCATTGAAGATTCCGTCCATGCCGAGGAGATATTCACCACCTTGATGGGCGACCAGGTGGAACCGAGAAAAGAGTTTATCGAGCAGCATGCGCTTGAGGTCAGGAATCTCGACATATAAGGCCCGGGATATCCGATGCAATATATGAAACCGGGAGAACGAATCATCCTCGCCCTTGATGTGCCGGGCTACAATGAGGCCGTTGACATTGTCGAAAGATGCAGTGAGGGAATAGAGATATTCAAGGTCGGCTCCGAGCTTTTCACTGCTGCAGGGCCTGAAATAGTAAGAAAAATACACTCCATCGGCAAAAAGGTCTTTCTCGACCTGAAGTTTCATGATATCCCCAACACGGTTGCAGGCGCGGCCCTGTCAGCCGCCAGGCTCGGGGTATTCATGTTCAATGTCCATGCCCTGGGGGGATTTGAAATGATGCGGCAGGCGGCCCAAGCGCTGAGCAGGCATTCCCTCAGAAAAAACACTGCGAGGCCGAAGCTGATAGGCGTGACTATACTGACCAGCATGGACCAGGCGACCATGCAGAATGAACTCGGCATAGGACTGAGCATGAGCGCAGAGGTCAAACACCTTGCCACCCTCGCCCGCAGGGCCGGTCTGGACGGCGTTGTCGCCTCTGCGCAGGATGCCCACATGCTCCGCTCGCGTTTCGGAAAGGGTTTTCTGATCATCACCCCAGGAATCAGGCCGTCATGGAGCCCGCCTGACGACCAGAAGAGGACCCTGACCCCCAAAGAGGCATTAAGAAGGGGAGCCGATTATATAGTCATAGGCAGGGCCGTCACCGCCTGCCACAATCCACTTGATGCCCTGAAACGCATAAAGGATGAAATAGCAGGTGCCTGAGGCGCCGGTGACTTCCGGATTTCATGCTTAATATATTCCCTTCAAAAAAAGAATTCATCAGGCAGGCTGAAAAATCCGGCAACTTCACCCCTGTCTGTGCAGAGCTGCCGTTTATGCCCCCCCGCCAGGCCTTCGGGCCGGTGGAGTCGCCGGGCAGTTTTCTCCTTGAAAGCATAAAAGGGCCTGAAAAGATCGCAAGGTATTCTTTTATCGGGGCAGAGCCGTTCATGATTTTCAGGGCAAAAAACGGTGTGGTTGAAATAACCTCCGGTGATAAGAAAATCAAATCCACCGTCCATCCGCTGAAGATGCTCAAGGAACTGTTGAGCGTTTACCCCATGGATGCACCGGAGGGGCTCCCGCCGTTTGCAGGAGGGGCCGCGGGTATTATCAGCTATGACTTTGTACATTACCTCGAGAGGCTTCCGAGGACCGCCGTTGATGATCTCGGTATCCCCGACGCCCATTTCATACTGGTTGACACTGTGGCGGCCTTTGACCACAAGCTCCGGAAGACATTTATCCTCTCATGTCCCGCCGCCCGCCGGGTCGTCACAGGAGAAAAGCCGGATGCAGAGCCGGCCCTGTACTATGACGAGGCCTGCGGTAAGATCAACCGCCTGTATAAAAAGCTGGCTTCAGGGATATCCGCATCCGGCCGCATTCGTCAGGAGCCTGCCGCACGGCGAAAAGGGGCCATAGAAATCCGGCACGAGATGGGTAAAAAAGACTATATGGACATGGTCAAAAGGGCAAAGGAGTACATCAGGGCAGGGGACATCTTTCAGGCGAACCTGTCACAGAGGGTGTCTGCCTGTGTCGGCGATACAGCGGCCTGGCATATATATAAACTCCTCAGCAGTATAAACCCGTCACCGTTTGCCGCATATCTGAACATGGGGGATTACTGGATTGCAAGCTCATCGCCGGAGAGGCTGGTGAAGGTCAACCGCGGCATAGTCGAAACAAGGCCGATTGCAGGCACAAGGCCCCGTGGAGCCGACCCGGAAGGTGACAGGCGGATGAGAAACGATCTGCTCCTTAATGAGAAGGAAAGGGCCGAACACCTGATGCTGATCGACCTCGAAAGAAACGACCTCGGCAGGATATCGGATTACGGCAGTGTTGAAGTCGACGAGCTTATGATAACAGAGGACTATTCGCACGTGATTCACATAGTATCGAATATCAGGGGCGCTGTCTCAAGAGGCAAGGACTGTTTCGATGCAATCAGGGCCACCTTCCCCGGGGGTACGATAACCGGGGTTCCCAAGGTAAGGTGCATGGAGATCATTGACGAGCTTGAGCCTGTTGCGCGCGGGCCTTACACCGGCTCAGCAGGGTATATAAGCTTCACCGGTGCAATGGATATGAACATTATCATAAGGACGTTCGTGATAAAAGACGGTACGGCGTATGTCCAGGCCGGGGCCGGGATCGTGGCGGATTCCGACCCGGAGAGGGAATACTATGAAACCCTGAAGAAGGCGGAGGCACTGATAAAGACACTGGGGATTCTCTGATGGGGAAGATAACCGCACCGTCAAAGGTCAAGCTGTTTGTGGGGATGCTGTCACAGGACATCCGGCTTTTCGGGCAACTCACAGACAGACTCTCGAAGCTCTTCGGCCCATGCGATCTCGAAAGCCCTGTATGGCCGTGGGATCACACCACATACTATCAGAAAGAAATGGGGCCTGAACTTAAAAGAAAGTTCATTTTCTTTGAGAAACCGGTCAGCCCCGGTGATATTGCAGGTATAAAACTGCACACCATAAAGCTCGAAAGCCGGTATCTTAATGAAAAAGGAGGCCGGAGGATCAACCTGGATCCCGGGTATCTGGATTCCGCCAAGGTGGTTCTGGTTTCAACAAAGGACTTTTCCCACAGGATCTACCTTGACAGAGGCATCTACGGAGAGGTCACCCTTATCTATTCACGCGGGGATTACCGCATACTTCCGTACACATTCCCTGATTTCAGGACAGCGAGGTATATGGAGATATTCAAAAAAGCCCGTGACATTTACAGGAAGCAGATGAAATGATGCGGGCGGGTGTGCTTACGTTGCAAAGGCTATAAATCAATCTTGTAAGTCAGATTGAGAATGAAATCAGGCGC
>JAADFS010000002.1 GCA_013152795.1 Deferribacteres bacterium | reverse complement strand
GCAAATAACGGAACAACAGATGTTTGGTCAAGACAAACTCAAATGGCTGAAATGGTGGGAGCAGAATAAGGAATTCCTGAACAAGATTAATCGCGGTTCATGACCGGTCTCCATCCACCTTCAGCAGCCCTGCCCTTATCGCATCATCAATGGTGTCAATATCATTCAGGGTCTCTGTAAGAGCAACACTGTATCCATGGCGTCGTGCCTGATAAAGACTCTTCTCAAGGGTCTTTTCAGATGACCATGGAACTTCTTCAAAAACCTCCCTGATTAACTTTCTCATGCCCACAAGGTAATAGCCTCCGTCTTTTGCAGGGCCGTAGACGAGGTCACTGCCGGATAACGCATTAAATGCGTTCATGATTATCCGGGACGAAATATCCGGGATGTCCGCACCCACAAGCAGTGCTTTTTCATAGCCTGCATTGAATACCTCCCGGAATGCATGAAACATCCCTGCGCCAAGGTCACCCTCCTGCAGTGGAATCAGTCTGACATTAAACCGCAAAAAGTATTCTCCGGCGTCCTCAGGTGCAAAGGCTATGAATGTATCAACTCCCTCGATCCTTCCGAGCTTTTCCATGGTCTGATTCAGCAGGGCTACATAAAGCTCAATCCTTTTATCATCAGGTATCAGCCCCTTGAGACGTGTCTTGACTTTTTCCTTTTCAGGATATTTTGCGATGATTATGAGGGCATTCCTGTTCATAACGTACTTTCTATCTTACTTCCTTGTAATACTTGATCAGGGTGTCAGGTGATACTTTCAATACAGTGTATGAGAGCGCAAGCGCCCAGTCCCTGATCGTGGTATAAAGAGCGCCTTCTTTAAGCCAGCGCCTCGGAGAGGCCTTGATCGGGGGCATGACAAAGACGATCCTGCCTGACTTTTTCAGTCTGCCGGAAATCTCGATATCTTCCATCAGCGGTATGTCCGCAAATCCCCCGACCTTCTCGAAAACTTCCTTCCTCAGAAACATTCCCTGATCTCCATAAAGAAGCGAGGTAAACCTTGATCTGAGATTCGCCCCCAACTCTATCAGCCTGAAACAAAACCCTGGGTGATTGATACCGAGAAAAAACGCCCCTGCAGCAACACTCCTGTCGCTGAGTGTCTCCCTGATTATCTCAAATCCTCCCTCTGGCAGGATACAGTCGGAATGGAAAAAAAGGAATATATCACCTGTAGCCTTGCGCGCGCCGTAATTCATGACGCTTGCACGGCCCGTCTTTGTTTTGTAAACCCTGCGGGTAAATTCGCGTGCAATGTCCATGGTTTTATCGCTGCTTCCGCCATCCACTATTATCAACTCCTCATTGGATGATAAATCAAGACGGCTGAGGGTATCGCGGAGATTCCTGGCCTCATTAAGCACGGGCATTATTATCGAGATTTTTGAACTCATAATCAAAAACTCAGCTTGCAATCAAATACTCTTACCGGATCAGGTTTTATTGAAATATAAACCGATGAACACAAATTATAACCTACTTTGTTAAAATAAAGACATGTCCGCTGTCTGCAAAAGGGCTGTCAGGATTTGATACAGAGTATTCAATGTATAATTGATACCTCCGGATCTTTCATGAAAACATGAAACACTACGATGTAATTATAATCGGTGCAGGACCCGCCGGCATCTTCGCTGCGCTTGAGTTTGTATCTTCGGGTAAAGGGCTCAGGCTCCTGATTATTGAAAAAGGCCTGGATATTGAAGAAAGGACCTGTCCGTCCGCTGAAAGGAAATCATTCTGCAAGACATGTCCGGAGTGCGGTCTTTTATGCGGATGGGGCGGAGCAGGGGCATTCAGTGACGGCAAACTCAATCTATCAGGGGAAATCGGCGGAAACCTCTCGCAATATATTGATGACGCACGCCTTCAGGAGCTTATTGAATACACCGACGGGCTGTATGTCAAATACGGCGCACCTTCCCGTGTTTACGGCGGCGACAGGGGGGGAGTCGATGCCCTGAAAGAAAAAGCGGAAAAAGCCGGCCTCACCCTTATACCATCAAGAATAAGGCATATCGGGACGGACAGGTGCCCCGCGCTTCTTAAAAAGATAAAGGCCGAGCTTAATTCGAAGGTCGACATACTGTTTTCCAGGAACGTCAAAAACATATTGGTTGAAAACGGAAAGGCCGTGGGCATAGAGGCTGGAAACGGAGACATATTTCATGCCGATTTTGTGATTGCAGCACCCGGAAGAGAAGGCGCGCTCTGGCTCGAAAAACAGGCGAAAGCAATGGGGCTTTCCCTGTTGAAAAACCCGGTGGATATCGGTGTAAGGGTTGAACTGCCCGCGCCCGTGCTTGAACCCCTCACAAAGGTCACTTATGAGCCCAAGCTGGTCTTCTATACAAAAAAATTCAATGACAGGATCAGGACATTCTGCGTTAATCCGTATGGAGAAGTGGTAAAGGAATATGTAAAGGGCATATGGACCGTAAACGGACACAGCTACTCGAACATAAAAACAGGCAACACCAATTTCGCCCTTCTCGTAGGCACTCATTTCACGGAGCCTTTTGATGAACCGCATCTGTACGGAAGATATATTGCAAGGCTCGCCAACCTTCTGGGCAAAGGCGTTCTACTGCAAAGACTCGGCGACCTTCAGGCAGGCCGCAGGTCAACCCCTGCAAGAATCGCAAGGGGGCGCGTGAAGCCGACGCTTGCAGAAGCCGTGCCCGGCGATCTGAGCTTCGCCCTTCCGCACCGGTATATCACCGACATTCTCGAAATGCTCAAGACAATGGACAGGATCGCGCCCGGGGTCAACAGCAGGCATACGCTTCTTTACGGTATAGAAGTCAAGTTCTATTCAAGGCAGCTCAAGCTCGACGGTCATCTTGAAACCGAGATAGAAAACCTCTTTGCGATCGGTGACGGCGCGGGTGTAAGCAGGGGGCTGATACATGCATCGGCTTCCGGTATTATCGCGGCCCGTGCAATATTGAAGAGGGTCTGAATAAAACAAGTTGCAGGAAATAACGGAGAAAAGGCCGTTCTTCGTGTCGGTTAACCGTGTCCGTTTCCGGTTTTTGTCTTTTATGGTCACGGACAACGGACACGAATCACGGCGAGGTTAATACTTGACGAATTCGCAACGGCGAATTAGACTGATAAGTGGATTATGGCATATGAATACCAGCGCCACCTGATGGTAAACGACCAGTTAAGAGCCCGCGGCATCAAGGATGAACGGGTCCTTAAGGCCATGGAGACGGTGGAGAGGCATCTGTTTGTTGATGAACACCTGAGGGATAAGGCATATGCTGACTGTGCCCTTCCGATCGCTGAAGGGCAGACCATCTCACAGCCTTACATGGTTGCGCTTATGACGGAGCTGCTTGAATTAAAAGGTGATGAAAAGGTGCTTGAAATAGGAACAGGCTCGGGTTACCAGAGTGCGGTGCTGTCGCTGCTGGCCTCGGAAGTTTTCAGTGTGGAAAGGATACCGCTGCTTGCATCAAGGGCGGAGAAGCTGCTGAAGGAACTCAATTATAACAACGTTCATGTTATTGTCTCCGACGGAACCCTGGGGTTGCCTGAACACGCACCTTTTGACGCCATTATCGTTACAGCCGGGGCGCCGGAGGTGCCGCAGGAGTATCTGGATCAACTGAATATGGACGGGAGGCTCGTAATACCCGTGGGCAGCAGATATTCCCAGGTGCTTTACCAGATCAGGAAGACTCCGTCAGGAATAGAAAAAAACGTGTCCACTGCATGTGTTTTTGTTCCGCTTGTCGGAGAAAGCGGATGGAAAGAGAAAGAAATCTGCTGATCATATAGTTAATTCAAATTCCCGGGAGGAAAGATGATTACTGAATCAAAGAAGATATGGATGGATGGCAAGTTTGTCAACTGGGCTGATGCAAATGTTCACATTCTGACCCATACCCTGCATTACGGCACAGGTGCTTTTGAGGGCATCAGGTGTTACAGCACGAAGAAGGGATCAGCCGTGTTCAGACTGCAGGAGCATGTGGACAGGCTTTTTGATTCGTGTCACATACTGAATATAAAGCCGCCGTATTCTCCTGAAGAGATCAAGAAGGCGATCACCGGCACTGTTAAAATCAACAAGCTGAAAGAGTGCTACATACGCCCGATCGTTTATATAGGCTACGGTGCAATGGGTCTATATCCCAAAGACAATCCCATCAGGGTAGCCGTTGCAGCGTGGCCGTGGGGGGCATATCTCGGCGAAGACGGCATTAAAAACGGAATAAGGGTCAAGGTCTCCTCATTTGCCAGGCTTCACGTAAATGTCACAATGACGAAAAGCAAGACCTGTGGAGACTACGTCAATTCAACGCTGGCAAAGAGCGAGGCCACTGCAAGCGGTTTTGACGAGGCTCTGATGCTCGATACAAACGGTTTTGTGTCGGAAGGCACAGGGCAGAATATATTTATAGTAAGAGACGGCGTACTGATGACCCCGCCGCTTCCCTCCGTCCTTGAAGGCATTACGAGAAAAAGCATAATTGAGATGGCGCAGAAAGAGAAGATCAAGGTCTGCGAGGTTAATTTTACAAGGGATGAGCTTTACATAGCGGATGAGGCCTTTTTTACGGGAACAGCGGCTGAGGTGACCCCGATAAGGGAGGTCGACGGCAGGCTCATCGGAAACGGCAAACCCGGCCCCCTCACGAGGAAACTGCAGGGTCTGTTTTTTAAAATCGTAAAAGGAGAGGCAAGAGGATATAAGTCCTGGCTGACTTATATTTAGAGTGGCTGTACTGCTGCCGGTATCAAAAGCTCTCCGGCAATCATTCCCGGAGAGAATCGAGAGGAGTAATAATGTAGCTGACCGGGGCGGATGCTCACCCGTAACTACGAGCCTGTCTCAACCTCAAATGTGGCTGTTGTGGAAAGAGAGCCTGCTATAAACTGGAAATCGCCTTTATATTCAATACCGCCTCTTTGATAACTGAATTTCACAATATAGGCGCCGTTTTTATCGGTTATTACGGTCATCGGCGAATTTACCGGGGTGCTGCCGTCATAGAACTGCACCGCGCCCGCAGGGCTCGGCACCGCCCACGGATAAGAGACCACGACTTCCACGTTATTCAGTGGGATACCGTCTGCATCCTTTACCACGACCAGAAACTGTCCCCTGTCGATCTCTACAGGACCGCTGGGATCGGTTATCTTGATGCTCGACGGACTGACGGTGATAGAGCCGTCTTCAGGCGGTGAATCATAACCGCCGCAGCCGAACAATATAAAAACAAAACTCAGCAAGACCATATTAACAAGAAATCTCTTTGACATTTACTCCTCCGCTTTTTATGCAAAATTTTATGTGATTCATTAAGAAGGTCATTATTAATCTATCGTCATTTAATTATCCTCGGGGTTATAAAAATTATAAGCTCTGTCGTGTCATCAACGGTCTTCCTGTTTTTAAAGAGCCACTCAAGATAAGGCACATTCCCGAGAAGCGGGACAGATGATACATCCTTGCTCGAGGTGGTCTTGAAAATCCCGCCGAGCGCCAGTGTATCCCCGTTTCTTACCAGTACCTGTGTAGATATCTCGTTTGTATCGATCGTGGGGACATTGTTGAAAGATGTCTGCGAGAAGTTGGCCTCGTTTTTCTTTGCGTCTATGTTCATGAGAATGGTGCCCTCAGGGGTTATATGCGGTGTCACCACCAGCTCCAGGGCCGCGTCGACAAACGCCGTCGTCGTTCCCTGGTCAGAGACGGTCTCGTACGGTATCTTCTTGCCCTGCAGTATGCGCGCCTTCTGATTGTCCATAGTGATGACCCTCGGGTTGGAGACTATCCTGCCCTTCCCTGCCGTCTCCATTGCTGAAAGCTGCAGGTCCAGGGCCCTGAGCGCACCGGAGCTGATATAGCCGATCCCTATTGAACCGCCGGAGCCCTTGGCAACAGTGGCGGGGAGATTCACCAGTAACGGCTCGGACGAAAAAAATCCGTTGTCAACGGTAAGGCTTGTACCTGCAATCCTTGTCTGCAGGGTAGGCCTCAACAGGCCCCCCCACTGGATACCGAGCTCCTGGGTGAATTTTGTCGTTACCTCGACAATCCTTGCATCTATGCTCACCTGGGGGGTCGCCACATCAAGCGTCTTGATGAGGTTTTCATATTCCTGGTGCTTTTTCTCGACATCTTTTATGATCACCGATGTCGTCCTCTCATCAACGCTGATGAATCCCCTCTTGGTAAGTATCTTGGCCTTTTCTATGGCATTCTTTATATCATTTACGTCCGCATAATTGATCGGATAAACCTTTGTCACGAGATCGCCGGATTTCTCCTGGGATTCTTTCGCCTTGGCTATCTCCTCCTCCTCCCTGGCAAGCACGGAGGTGGGAGCTATTCTGATAATGTTGCCTTCCACGCTTTTTGAGAGGCCGTAATTTCTCAGGATTACGTCAAGGGCCTGGTCCCACGGAACATCTATCAGCCTCATGGAAAACTTACCCTTCACATCCGGACTGACAACGATGTTATAGCCGCTTATATCCGCGATAAGCCTGAATACGTGTACAAGTTCGGCATCCTGAAAATCAATGGATATTTTTTCGCCTGTGTATTTCTTGGGGGGTGAAGTCTGCCCTGCAACAACACCCTGAGCCGCCGGCGTTTTTTCCTCTGCCGCCTTCTCTTCTTCCGTATATATTGTACCGGGTGCCGCCGCCGTCTCTTCAAACGCCGTTTCCTCGTAATCCGGATTGTCAAAGGCAAGAATAAGTGAATTTCCGCGGTACACCGGCTCAACGTCGGCCGGCACGGTGAGGGCGATTTTCAACCTTGCAATATTGGGTTTCTCTTCATCACGTGAAGGTATTATTTCGCGGACCCCGGCATCATCAATAACCATTTTCTCTGTAAACTTACCAAGACTGGTATCCTGCAGCTCAACCACGATCTGATACGGGTCGGATTGTTTGTATATCGTATATTTAAAGGAGGACGTGCTGTCTATTTTGATTTCGGTGGTACCGTCGATATCCGTTACCTCTATGCCGGTAATCTCGGACTTTAATGACGGCGGTTCTTCCGGCTGTGCATCAAGCGCCGGGACATTATATATCACAAAAACAATAAAAAATATTTTCTGATTTTCATTATGTTACTCTCCTTTATGAAACTCCAAGATTATTTGCCTGGGCCTTAATTCTCCTTTATAATTTCTTATGTATTCCACCATCCGTACTTTATCGCTTGTTATTTCCTTGACCTTGCCGTTGTTCATACCGATGGTGTCACCTTCTTTGACCGTAAAGGACCTGTTATCGGGTGTAACAAGAAGCGCATAGTATTCATCTCCCTTTTTGGCAATAGCCGTCAGGGCGAATTCATTCAGATCATAACCCTCGATCGTGCCTACCTTGCTCTTATCCTTTTTCTGTTTTTTCAGCGGCACGATAAGCGGCGTAAACGGATCGCGCCGGCCTCTTCGCTGATACACATATCCTTCCTGCTTTAATGCGGCCCGGATCGCCTCCTCTTCAGCCTGTAATGCCTTATCGACTTCCTTCTTGGGTTTTTTGGCAACCGTTTTTACAACGGGCGTTTTCCGTGCCACAGATGAGGACTTCTCCTTCCCCCCGCACCCGTAATAGAGAAAGCTTACAAGCGCTAACATAATAAAAAAACACGCGTTGAATCTCATTGCCTTATCTCTCATCATCCCTTTTTGCCTGCGGCTGTTTTATTTTTTGTTGGTTGTGCCTTTTTTCACCGCTGTATTCCCCGCTGCTTCTTCCACGGAGGCAAATGTACGGGCCGTGAATTCAGCCTTTATTATACCCCGCTCTGTCTGCCCGCTTCCAGTTTGCGAACTTAACTTCATATCAGATATATTCACAAGCCGCGGCAGGCGGCTGATGTGGCTGAAGAATACCCCGAGTTTATGATATTCGGCGAGAACTTCCACACTTACGGGAATCTCTACATAGAGGCCTGCCGGTTGTGTCTTCCTGGCCCCCGGCTTCCACAGGAGTATCTTGAGGCCGGACTTAAGCCCCAGCTCGGATATCTGTTTCAGAAGCTCGGAGACCTCTTTTTCCTCAGGAAGCTGTTCCTTCAGTCTTGCAAGCCTTCTCTTAAGTAATCTGTTTTCCTCTCTGAGGGCGTCGAGTTTGCGGATTTTTGCCTCGGCGCTGATAATCTCCTTGTCCAGCTTGACGATCTTTGTGTTCAGCCTTTCAATCTCCTCATTCCTTGGCATATAAATGAAAAAGACAAACAACCCAATCAATATTACAGAGGGAAGCGCCGTTATGATAATCCTCAGATGTGGAGGCAGATTTTTAAACTTATTGATATTAATATTAATCTCCATGCCGCATTACACCTTAACCTTGAACGTGAGTTTAAATTTATATACTGATACACCTTCGATCTCCGCCTGCCGGGATTCCACCAGCATGACATCGGTGAGATACTTGGAGCCTTTCAGGTTCTGAACATAAGTGACAAGGTCGTAATTTGTATGCGCATACCCCTCTATGCTTATATAACCGCTCTTGTCAGACAGCTCGGTCAGCCACACACCCTTGGGAAGCATCTCGCTTACTTCATCCAGCAGTCTCAGGGGAACAATCTGGTTCTTCTTCAACTGCTCAATTATCTTGGCCTTTCTCCTGAACTCCTTGTTGTCCCTTTCATAGTTCTGGACCTCTTTAAGCTGCGCCTTCAGTTCGTTCAGCTTTTTCTCCTTATTAAACATCTCCGTCTGCATATCCGAGACCTTGCCGTTCAGGTAAACAGTGAAAAAAATCAGTCCGATTATCAGTAAAACCGTGGCAATAGAGCCGTAAATTAAAACAGGCGGCAGTATCAACGGCTTTTTCTTGCCCGGAAGAAGGTTAATCCTTATCATTTGTCTCCTACTCTCCTTAAAGCCAGACCTACGGCTACTGCTACAAGAGGTTCGATTTTCTTCAGGTATTCCCTGTCGAAATTTTCAGGTACTTGAATGTTCCTGAACGGCTCTACAATACTGACGTCTATTCCAAGCCTTTCCGACAATAAAAGGGTGAAGTCTTTGGTTAATCCTCCGCCCCCGCTGAGAATTATCTGGTCAATATTCATTATGTTCGTTGTATCCCTGAAATAGTCAAACGACCTGGAGATTTCCGCTATGATATCCTCGGAAGCGGAAATCAGGGCTGCCGTGACGTCTTCCTGGGAGATTCCCTCGATAGCGCCTTCGCGTTTTATTCTTTCGGCATCGGCATACGAAACGGTAAACTCTTTCTGCAATGCCTCGGTATGCAGATTGCCGCCGACCGAGCTGTCCCTTGTAAATACCGACACGCCCCCCTTAAGGATATTCATGTTGATCATACTGGCCCCGACATTTACAAGGGCGACATTTTCATCTTCCTTTATCTCATAATTAATCTCATAAACGTTCTCAAGGGCGAATGCATCCACATCGACAATCACGGGATTGAGCCCCGCCTCTGTCACCACCGATACGTATTCGTTTATTTTATCCCTCTTGACAGCCACTATGAGGACATCCATCATGTTGTCCTCTTCCGCCAGGCCGAGTATCTGGAAATCAAGATTTACGTCTTCAATATCAAAAGGGATATACTGTTCGGCCTCAAATTTGATTGATTCAGCCAGTTCATCCTCGGACATCTGCGGCAATGTAACTCTTTTTATAATTACGGACGAATGGCCGGAGACGGACAGCGTCGTATCCTTTGTCTTGATGTCGGTATTCACAATAAGCTCTTTTATAGCCTCAACCACCCTCGAAGAATCAAGGATTGAGCCGTCCACGATCAGCTCCGGGGGGAGGGTCGTAATGCCCAGTCGCTGGAGTTGGTAATTACCCTTTGTTTCCTTGAGCTGAACAACCTTAATGTGCTTGGAGCCGATGTCCAGACCGATTATGTCTTTTTTACCGAATAGCATCAGTTGACCGCTGTTTTTAAGATTATTGTTGTTTTACTGGAAGATAGTGGGCCCATGACACCGTCAGCCATATCTTTGTCACGACCCGGAATGATTTTTGATTTTAACGTCTTTTTCTTAGGCAACCTGTCCCTCTTGGAAATTTTCCGTTTATAACATTCCTGAGTATAAGTTATATGTTGGTTTTTATTCGGCAAGTTCCAGCCGCTTCTTTAATTACATCCGAATATGTTATCCCCCTGTCCACATCCATCCTGACTCAGAAAACCAACATGTTCCCAAAAAAACGTTTTTACCGGTAGTCTTTTTATTATACACAAATAAGTAAACAAATATATACACTTATTGTCAAGAAAATCTTTTTTTTCGTCAATAATTTCATTTTTTCACAAAAAAACACCCTTCTTCCCCGCTCTTTTTTTATCATTCGGGCTTAATCCCGTCTTAGAGAGGCATAAAAATACCGGTAGACCACCATGTCCGTTCGGTTCACTTTTTCCAGAAAATCGGCATAAACAGCAATATAACCGTATAAATCTCAAGCCTTCCTATCAACATACACATAACAAGCACCCACTTCCCCGCAGCCGGTATCGCAAAGTAATTATCAGCCGGTCCCGCCTCGCCGAGCGCAGGGCCCACATTGGACATTGCGGAGACACCGTGCTGCCCGAGGTGACTATATCCAGGCCGAGCGCGGTCATGAACAGTGTGGCCACGACGGCGATCAGTATAAAGAGAAACAGGAAGCCCCATATGCCGCCGAGGGTCTCTTTGGGCACATGCTTCTCATCAAGCTTGAGCGCCGTCACCGCGTGCGGGTGAATCAGGTGATAAAGCTCGCGATGCGCCTGCTTGAACATAAGCAGTATCCTGACCTGTTTCATACCGCCTCCGGTTGAACCGACCATACCCCCTATAAACATGAGGCAGAGCAGGAACATCTGCGAAAACACGGGCCATTTCCCGTAATCCGCGGTTGTAAAGCCGGTTGTCGTCATAATCGAGACGACCTGAAAAGAGGCGTAGCGCAATGCCTTCAATACCGAGGAATACTCCGACCGCATCGTGCTTGCAGTAACAACTGCTATTGAGATGAAGACAACCGAACAGTAAAACTTGAACTCACTGCTCTTGGCGAACCGTGATAAATTACCCCGCAGCGCATAAAAATGCAGTGAAAAGTTCATTCCGGCCAGAAACATGAAAACGGTTATGACGACGTCCATATAAGGGCTGCCGAAATGCGCTATGCTCGCGCTCTTTGTTGAAAACCCGCCGGTGGCCATTGTTGTAAACGAGTGGCACACCGCGTCGAAGAAATCCATGCCGCAGAGCCACAGCAGCAGCGCCAGCACAGCGGTAAGGCCCGCGTATATGTACCAGAGGGACTTTGCCATATCAATAATTCTCGGCTTGAGCTTTTCAACCCCTATCTCCGGCACCTCGGCCTTGAACAACTGCATCCCGCCCGCGCCCAGGATCGGAAGTATCGCAAGAGAGAAAACTATTATTCCCATTCCCCCCATCCACTGCGTAAGGCTTCTCCACAGCAGAATGCCTTCCGGCAGGCTCTCCAGATTGCTCAGCACGGATGCGCCGGTGGTGGTAAAGCCCGCCATGGATTCAAAGTAGGCGTCGGTAAAGGAGGTTGTCACGCCTGCAAGCATGTACGGCAGGGAGGCGAAAAACGACATCACGAGCCAGCTTACGGTTACAACGGCGAAACCGTCCCTGTGCTTCAGCTCTATCTTTTTCCGGCTCTTTGTAAGAAAGTACAGCAGGAGCCCTGACAGGAAGGTTATCAGAAAAGATGTGGCGAATGCCTTAAGGTCGGTTCCCCTGTAATAAAGCGACACCAGTAACGGCACGAGCATGAATGCGGAGGAGAACAGGAGGACCACACCTGCAAGGTTAAAGACAATGGCAACGTTCATAGAAGAAGCTTTTCCACCTGCTTAACGGATTCCCACAGTGTAAAGATAATCAGCTTGTCATTGCCGGCGATCCTGTCGTCGCCGGAGGGGATTATGACATTGTCATTCCTTATGATAGCCCCTATCAGCGTCTTCTTGGGAAGCTCGACTTCACGCAGGGTCTTGCCTATGAGCGCAGAGCCGTCCTTCGCCTCTGCTTCCATTATCTCGGCCTTTCCCTCGGCAATGGTGGTAAGGGAAAGAATATTGCCCCTCCTGACGTACTTCAGGATGGTGCCTGCCGTGATCAGGCGGGGGCTCAGAACGGCCTCTATGCCGAGATTATTGGCAAGGGGCAGGTAGTCGGTCTTATTGACAATGGTTATGACCTTTTTCACCCCGAGGCTCTTGGCAAGCAGGGATGCCATTATATTAAGCTCTTCGTTGTTGGATATGGCCGCAAACACATCCATATCATTGATATTCTCCTCCACGAGCAGTTTCTGGTCCGAACCGTCCCCGCGGAGCACAACACTTTTCTGGAGGGATTTAATCAGAAACTTGCATCTGCCGGCATCCTTTTCTATGATCTTTACGCTCAGATTCCTTTCTTCCATGGTCTTCGCCACATAGAATCCTATCCTGCCGCCGCCCACGATCATGATCCTCCTGACAGGCATTACCACACCGCCGACACTGTTGCACACGGAATCGATGTTCTCCCGCTTAACCGGCAGGAAGATGATATCACCTTTCCTGAGCGTGTCATCACCAGTGGGAATTATGATATTGTCTCCACGCTGAATCGCGCCGATAAGGACCTTTGGTTTTACCAGGTTGAGATTTTTGAACACCTTGCCGATCAGTTTCGAATCCGGCGGCACCCTGAAGCCTATGACCTTGACCCTGCCGTCCTCAAAGTCCTCAACATCAGCGGCGAAGGGGACCTCTATCAGGCGTATAACGGCCTTTGCCGCCTCTATTTCCGGGCTTATTGCAGGATTGATCCCGAGGCTGTCGAGGAGAATATCATTGGAAAAGTACTCGAGGTTTCTGATGCGGGCGACGTTTCTCGGTATCTGGAACATCGCCTTGGCAACCAGACAGGCGATCATGTTAGTTTCGTCCATGTCGGTAACCGCAAGGAGTATGTCCGCCTCGTCGGCGCCCGCCTCCTTAAGCACCGACGGCGAGCCGCCCTCCCCTTCCACAAGCGCGACATCCAGTTCATCGGATATCCTGTTCAGTTTTTCCTTGTTCCTGTCAACCACCACAACATCGATATTCTCAGCGGACAGGAACTTGGCCAACTGAAAACCGACCTCTCCGGCACCGACTATAATTACTCGCATAATCCCACCATTATATCACACAGCAAAGATCAAATGAGACGCAGAAACTATCGGCAGAACTTATCCCCCGTAAACAATTTTCCCAAAGTTTTCAAGAAGTTTCAGCCCCACTTTCTGGCTCTTTTCCGGGTGAAACTGAACGGCGAATATGTTGTCCCTGCAGACCGCGGAGGTGAATTCAGCGCCGTAATCCGTGGTGGCCGCCACTATTGAGCCGTCGTCGGGGACAACATAATAGGAATGTACAAAATAAAAATAGCTCTTGTCCGCGATACCTGAAAACAGGGGATTATCCTGCTTTAAATTCACCTGATTCCAGCCCATGTGCGGAATTTTCAAACCGTGATTTTTGAACCTGACCACCCTGCCGCCGAAAATATCAAGCCCCCGGCACGTTCCGAACTCCTCCGATTCACTGAACAGGACCTGCAGGCCGAGGCATATGCCGAGATAAGGTTTGCCTTTTCTGACGGCTTCGGTAACCGCATCCACAACATCGAGTCTTCTCAGTCCCTCCATGCAGTCCCTGAACGCACCCACGCCCGGCAGGACAACCGCGTCAGCCTTTTCAACGACCTCGGGGCGGTCTGTCACACACACGTCGACACCCACCTTCCTGAATCCCTTTTCAACACTCCTGAGATTCCCCATTCCGTAGTCGATAATTGCAATCATGTACCTATATTAAACTATTCAGCCGCAGACTTCCAGAATTCCGGGTGCACCGTCAGGCTCACGGTTGCATAACATATCACAGGCGGCACGTGACAGCGTGCCGGAAACCCTTTGACAAAAAACCATTTTTCGTCTCCCCTTCTCCGGCGGATAATGATCGGAACAAAGGCGATTCCGTCACAACTTGAAAAAACAGGTGAATTTGCGTTATATTTCACGCGGAAAAAAAACAGCGAAAACGAAACACCGGATTGTGGTTTGAACCATGGAACTGATTCCCAAACAAATATTTTTCACAAAAGGCGTAGGGATACACAAGGACAAGCTTGCGTCCTTTGAGCTTGCGCTGCGCAAGGCCGGAATAGAGAAGTGCAATCTTGTATATGTCTCGAGCATTTTCCCCCCGAACTGCGTGATTATCCCCAAGGCCAAAGGGGTGAAATTAATCAAACCCGGACAGATAACCTTCTGTGTCATGGCAAGGAATGAAACCAATGAGCCCAACAGGCTGATCGCTTCCGCGGTGGGCTTGGCGGTGCCCAAAGACAGGGGGCATTACGGGTATATCTCCGAATACCATTCCTTCGGCAAGACGGCGCGGAAGGCGGGCGATTATGCGGAGGACCTTGCCGCAACAATGCTCGCCACGACACTGGGCATCGCCTTTGACCCGGACGAGGCATGGGATTCGAGAAAACAGGTCTATAACGCGACGAATTATATTTTCAAATCCACCAACATATGCCAGTCTGCAGAGGGCAACAAACACGGGAAATGGACAACCGTCATTGCCGCTGCAGTGATGCTGTTATAACCCTTAGCATAAACGGGCAGGACAGCCTGCCGGAAAACCTTTATAAAGCGATGGAATATTGGTAATATGTCTATGTTGCAGGAATTAACAAGGAGTGAAGTTCAAAAAGACGTCAATATGCCGTGCGGAATATTCCCTGAAGGTATCGCAGATAAAGCTTTTCCGGCAGGCTGTCCTGCCCCGCCGGCGATGTTTTTTTGCCACTGCAAAGATAATTGAAAAGTCACCCCATCCATAATTTCGGCGGCCTGCCCGCGGAATACTCGGATTACAAGAAATCAAAAACCGTCATCCTTCCCGTTCCGTTTGAGAGGACCAGCTCATGGATCAAGGGCTCGGCCAGGGGCCCGGAAGCGATAATCAGCGCCTCCGGAAATATGGAGCTGTACGACATAGAGACCGATTCCGAAGTTTACAAAAAAGGCATCCATACCGCTGACGAAATACTCGCAGGCTCCTCACGGCAGATGATCGGAAAGGTCAAGAAAAAGGTCTTGAAATTTTTAAATGACGGCAAATTCGTCGTTGTCCTGGGCGGCGAGCACACAGTCTCATTAGGCTCCATAACCGCTCATGCCGGTCATTTCAGCAATATGAGCATCCTCCACCTCGACGCCCATTCCGATATGAGGGACTCTTATGAAGACAATAAATACAGTCATGCCTGCGTCATGGCAAGGGCCAAAGAGATCACGGAAAATATTATCTCCGTCGGCATAAGGAGCATGGCCTCATGCGAGCTTGAAAACATCAGGCGGGAGAACATCTTTTATGCAGATGATATACGCCGCTCCAGTGACTGGATCGAAAGGGTCACGGAGAGGCTTTCCGGAAATGTCTACATTACAATCGACCTGGATGTATTTGACCCATCCATAATGCCGTCAACAGGCACACCCGAGCCGGGAGGGCTGCTCTGGTACGAAACGCTTGACCTGCTGAGACATGTCTCGGGAAAGATAAACATAGTCGGTTTTGATGTTGTTGAACTCTGCCCGTCAAAAGGCAATCCCGCCCCCGACTTCCTGGCAGCCAAGCTTATATATAAACTCTTGAGTTTCAAATTCATTTAGCCGCAGATTCACGCAGGCAAACACAGATCAGAGCTGCCTTTCCCATATCCTTGCGTATTTCAGAAACGTATAGTAGCTGTAAAGCACGGCAAGCACCAGTCCCCTGGCACCGTCGAGAAATCCCAGCCTCAGGAAGTACATCTTCACAAAAGTGGCAAGGGGCCTTGCCGTGAGTGAAAACAGGCCGGTCTTTCCGGCGTTTTTCATTTTCTCCTCGGCGGCAAGCGTGGAATAGAGTTCCATCCTCTTTGTGAAATCAGAGATACTGCGGTAAGTATAGTGTCTCAGGGGATTTTTCAGATATCCGGTTTTGCCTTTCACCACCACCTTTTCATGCACTTTACGGACCTCCAGGCGCCCCCTGTCCTTTCTGAAGAGCCTGAGCGTATGGTCCGGCCACCACCCGCCGTGCCGTATCCACTTCCCGATAAAATAATTCTCCCTGGGCACATAAAAGCCGCTGTAATCAGTGTTTAAGATACTCTCCGTAATCTCCGTCTTCAGCGCGGGGGTAAGCCTCTCATCCGCATCGAGTATCAGCACCCACGGCCCTTCCGCATAATCAACCGCCCTCTGTTTCTGCCGGGCGAAACCTTCCCATGAATGCTGAAAGACCTTGTCAGTGAACTCCCTGCATATCTCGACCGTCCTGTCGGAGCTGAAGGAATCAACGACCACGATCTCCCTTGCATCCTCAGCGCTCTTCAGGGCGTCCCTGATGTTGCTCTCTTCATTTTTCGTTATTATGACGACGGAAACAGGAAACAATGAGGCTCCTTTATCAAAGGCTGTATTCAGGAAAGAGCCGACTGCAAGTGAAAAGACAACCGTCCGCCTTCACCTTCCACCGGCACATTTCAAAATCCCATCGCTTTATAAAGGTTTTCCGGCAGACTCCTCTGCCCCTTTATGCAACATCAAGGACTATTATACATCTTTTTATTCTTTATTCGTGAGGTTTTCTTTAATTCCGTAGGGGCATATTGCAATATACCCCTCCCATCCCCGGGAGCGCAATCACTTATTCATAAGAACGTTATCCGTGTCCGTTTTTCTTGTCCGTTTCTTTTCGTCTTTCACGGTCACGAATCCCGGTCACGATTCACGTCCCTCCCCCCTCGCAATCCCTTATTCATTAAGAACGTTAACCGTGTCCGTTTTTCGTGTCCGTTTCTTTTTCGTCCTTCACGGACACGAGTCCCGGCCACGATTCACGTTCTTCTCCCCTCGCAATCCCTTATTCATGAGGGCGTGGAAAAGAACGTTCTGCGTGTCCGTTTCCCGTGTCCGTTCTTTTCAAAGAACTGTGCAACTTCGTCAGCATCATACTGACTCTATCATAACTTTCTCTCAGTTCAGAATAACTGCTTTTTTTAATATACCCCAAATCCCTGGAGAGCAAGAGCTGATATTTTATCTCCCCCACAGAGCCTCTGGCGATGCTGATAAAATGTTTATATTCATTCTTGCTGAATCTATGCCCTCCTTCAGCAAGATTCGCAGGAATCGAAGCAGATGCCCTTCTCATCTGTGAAGTCAATCCAAACTTCTCTGCATCGGGAAACCTCCCGGTTGTCTTATATATTCGTATAGCCAATTCATGCGATAACTTAAAAACATCCAAATCCTCAACATTCATTTATGTCCCCCTTTTTGTTCTTCTGAGAAAGAACGTTTTCCGTGTCCGTTTCTTTTCGTCTTTCACGGTCACGAATCCCGGTCACGATTCACGTTCTTCTCCCGTCGCAATCCCTTATTCATGAGGTCACAGAAAAGAACGTTCTGCGTGTCCGTTATCCGTGTCCGTTTCTTTTTCGTCCTTCACGGTCACGAATCCCGGTCACGACTCACGTCCTTCTCCCGTCGCAATCCCTTATTCATGAGGTCACAGAAAAGAACGTTCTGCGTGTCCGTTTCCCGTGTCCGTTTCTTTTCGTCTTTCACGGTCACGAATCGCGGTCACGATTCACGTCCCTCTCCCGTCGCAATCCCTTATTCATGAGGTCACAGAAAAGAACGTTCTGCGTGTCCGTTATCCGTGTCCGTTTTTTTTCGTCTTTCACGGTCACGAATCCCGGCCACGATTCACGTTCTTCTCCCGTCGCAATCCCTTATTCATGAGGTCTTCTTTGGTTCAGCCCTCCAGCCGGGAGTCTTCTATTTTTGGGTCGCAATCCCTTATTCATGAGGTCTTCTTTGGTTCATCAGGAATCGCAACACAACAGGGATTGCAGTTCAGGTCGCAATCCCTTATTCATGAGGTCTTCTTTGGTTCTCCGGCGTGAATTGCATGTCCCTATCATTTCCGTCGCAATCCCTTATTCATGAGGTCTTCTTTGGTTCTCAGGGAGGGATGATGATAATTTCAGTACGCTAGTCGCAATCCCTTATTCATGAGGTCTTCTTTGGTTCAGTGCCCGTCCTGCAAGGCGGTCTATACTTCTCGTCGCAATCCCTTATTCATGAGGTCTTCTTTGGTTCAGAGACTGCCCATTATATCTCGGGCACAGTTTGTCGCAATCCCTTATTCATGAGGTCTTCTTTGGTTCTACGTAGTACACGTACAGCAGCTTAATATGAGTGGTCGCAATCCCTTATTCATGAGGTCTTCTTTGGTTCTATTAAGCCGGATGCAGTCGTCTATGACGACCTCAGTCGCAATCCCTTATTCATGAGGTCTTCTTTGGTTCAAACTTCTTTACACCAAAGTGTAAAGTAAAACTGTCGCAATCCCTTATTCATGAGGTCTTCTTTGGTTCCAATGCCAGACCAACTTGCACGTTGGCAAGTTGGTCGCAATCCCTTATTCATGAGGTCTTCTTTGGTTCAGCCCCCCTAAAATTTTTCCTGTAAACATCGATACTTACAAGGACGGTTGTGCAAGTTTCTTTCATCTTTCCGATCAACCTGTTTTTCAGGCAACTTTTGAATGTTTGAATCTTCGATTTTGAATGGGACGGGATAGAAATTTTCACTCAAGAAAAATTCCTATCCCGTCCGGTACCCTGTCTCCACATCCCAGAACTATTACCTTGTAATCGGACGGAAGCGGATATATCCTTACGTCATCAGCCTCTTCATCAATAAGATCGCTTATCTTTTCCTTGAGCTGCTGAAGTTCTCGCCATGTCAAAGAGCAATGGAATACCGAGTACTGAAGATGTATCCCCCGGCCCTTCATGAACCGGTATACCCTCCCCAGTCTTGCCGGTTTCGCTATATCATAACATACAACATAATTTGCCTTCATGACAATATCTCCCTCATCAACTCAAAAATCTCGTCAATCGTGCTGTTCAGCTTCTCCTGCGTATCCCTCCGCTTGTTCTCAAACCTGTGAACAATGTTCCTGATGCCGACGGCCGTAACCACCGGCTGCCCATCCTCGTCCTTTATCAGCTCTCCGGGATTGGACGAACGGAAAAACTGCATTGTCTGTATGTCACTCTCACCACCCATGACATAACATATGTCAAGGGCGAATCCGAAATTATGCCTCCGGTGAATCACCCCGGGATGCGGGTCGAGCCCTGAATCTACGAGGCCATGCATTATCATGTTTCTAAACAGCGCGGTGACTATGACGTTGACCGCATGCCACTTTCGCTCCTTTACCTTCCTGACCCGCCGGAGGATCTCCTGGTAATTGCCCTCACCAAAACCCTCCACGGACAGCCTCGGCGCCAGCCGGGGTACGTATTTCCTTATGAAATTCAACTGGAAAAGCGCCCGCCGGGCCGATGCCCATCTGCGGAAATGCCTGATCGTCCTGTCAGACTGCAGGAGCGCCCTCTGCTCCCTGTAATGGTCCGGCAGCCTGTGATTGTACGGCAACACGACCGCCGTCTCCTCGGCCCTGGTGTTGAGAAACGTGATCGGCGTGTTGTTGTCTGCAAACAGGGTTATCATGCCCGAGTCAAGACGCACGTTCCCGATTACAACAACCCTGTCCACGAGCCTCGCCGGGATCCTCCTTCCGGCCCTGCCCTCTTCCCTGACCCATATCGAGGGGCCGTCCCTCTCTATCACCGGTTTATTTGTCTGGCTTATATACAGGGTCCTGCCCATCCATGATCCTCCTTGCAATCCCCCTGACTTCTTCAACCCAGCCGGGCCTCATCCGCCGGGCCCATTCTTCGTACACAGGGTAGAATTTCTTCCTGCTCTCCTTCTTCAGGTAGCAGCCCGGACGCTCGTCGTCCATTACAAAATCCCTCTCCGTAAGTATGCGCTCCCTGAAGAGCCCCCATACAAATCCGTCCACAGACGGGCGGTAGGGCTCGACAAGGTCGCACGCAAGGGACTCCCTCCCGTAATCAAACTGATGATAGAATCCGATAACGGGATCAAGCCCGATAATCTCTATCTCCCTGACCAGCTCAAAATGCACCAGCGTGTAACAGAGCGAAAGCACGGCATTTACAGGATCAAGGGGCGGCCTCCTGTTCCTCTTGCTGAACCCGAGAGAGCCGGGGAACATCATTGCGAATGCCGGGAAATAGCCCGCAGACGCCCCGCCCTCCATTCCCCGGAGGGTGTCCATGTTCATATCCCGCCTGTCCATCTCCATGATTATTCCCTGCAGCATGCGCGCCGCACCGGTCAGCGGAAAGCGCAGATCAGGACGCCTCTCCCTCGCCTGCATCAGGAGGTTCATCTGCCCCTCTATCTTCCTCCTGACCACATTGACCGCCACCTCGATATTGAAATCAGACAGCGACTTCTCGTATTGCCTGACCCTCAGTATCCCGTTGTTGTGCAGCCTGCCGCGCAGCATCCCGCAGAACCTCAGCCTCTTGCCCGAGAGAAAGAGCACGCTCACACCTTCCCGGGCAAGCATATTCAGCGCCGATGTCTCCACAACTATATTGCCCACGATCACGACACGCTTAAGCGGATTAACCGGCACAACCCCCTCGCGTCCCTCCTTTGAATAAAAAGCAAGGGCCTTGCCATCCGCTCTTACATGAACCTCCTTCCTGTCGATATACAATGTACCCATAATTAACCAATTATCAATGAGTAATTATGAATTAACAAACCACCTTCATTGTTCATTACTCATTATTCATTGTTCATTACTCATTGTTCATTGACCATTCCCTCACCCTATATAAAAATACTCCGGGTCTTTGGGCTGCAGGCCGATACCGAGCGCGTGCGTCCTGCTTCTTGCATCCATCGTGAATATATGCACCCTGTCAACCTCTCTGTTAATGAGCCTCTCAAGCACCACCTTCACATGATTCAGCTCACCGGCGGTCAGGAAACACTCGTAGACGGACTTCTGCCCGCCCGTGCTGTAACCCTTGAGAAATTCCCTCACACGGTTCAGCCGCCTGTCGTCGGTAATGTCATATGCGATAAGATAAAGTGTACGCATATCAACCTCCGGTTGAATTCACCTTACAGGGGCATAAAAATACCGCTGGCAGGCAGGAGAGCCTGCCGGAAAAGCTTTATCTGCGATACCTTCAGGAAATATTCCGCACGGCATATTCAAAGTAACCCCTCCCAACCTCCCCTTAACCTAAGGGGAGGAGTAAATATCTCCCCTCTTAGCTTAAGAGGGGCCGGGGGAGTTATCCAAATTAAGGTGAACTCTCAACTTTGACCTGAGAACTAGGCCCATGAATTAAGAATAGAAGAATCAGGGAAGGATTGTCAGCAAAAGAAATGTTGCGGCAATATTTCTTTTCAAAATTAACAATTAATAATGAACAATTAACAATTGAAAAGGAACTACC
>JAADFS010000001.1 GCA_013152795.1 Deferribacteres bacterium | reverse complement strand
GCCTTCTGTTTAAGGGAATACCTGAATCCGCCGGAAGAAGAGATTGAAAGGCGCGTCAGGGAGCTTCTGGGAAGACTGGGCATCGAACATGCCATCGACCTCATGCCCGAACAACTCAGCGGCGGCATGCAGAGGAGGGTCGCCATAGCAAGGTCCCTTGCCGCGGGCACTCCGGCAATGATGCTTTATGATGAAGCCACCACAGGCCTTGACCCCCTGACCGCTGATAACATATGCAGCCTGATAAAGGAGCTTTCAGAGGGGGAACCGCCCCGGCGGGTGGGGTTCATTATGGTTACACACCGGGTGGCGGATGCCGCAAAGACGGCCGAACGATTCATGTATGTAAAGAACGGCCGCATAGCCTTTGACGGCGATATCGCCGCACTTAAAAACACCGGTGATCCGGAGTTGAGGAAATTTATCGGAGAGCTGTATCTGACTGGCAAATAAAGTGTCAGTACCAAAATAAAGTGTCAGTACCAAAATAAAGTGTCACTGTTACTGATAACCGACACTGAATCAGTCGGCAGAAAGTCGGCGGCTGAGTGAAATATTCACAACGGGGGTGGTGAAATGTACGATTATGTAAAGCATCTCAGATGGGCCAAGCTCAGGGTCGGCCTTGTTGTCAGCATTGCGCTCGCCGTTATCTTTCTGGCCGTGATGTTTGCCGGAAATATTGAGAAGATGTTTACTCCGAGGTCAGACATATATGCCGTGTTTAATGATGTCAAAGGGCTCAGGGAAGGCTCGCCGGTATGGTTTTCCGGGGTTGAGATAGGCTCGGTCAAGTCCATAAAATTCACCCCGCAGCAGGATATAAGGGTGAGGATGTCGATTATCTCCGACAGCCTCAAATACCTCAAGAGGGATTCCACGGCGAACATTCTCACCATCGGGCTTCTCGGCGACAAGTATATAGAGATAAGCCCGGGTTCCACCGGGGCCGAAAGCCTGCGGGCTGAAGACACGATCAGGGGGACAAGCCACGTCGAGATACAGGAGCTTGTCGAGACAGGCCGCGAATCCATCGCAGGCCTGTCCGAACTCGTCATCAAGCTGGACAAGCTGATTGTAAAAATCGAAAGCGGAAGGGGGACGGTCACGAGACTCCTGACAGACCCTTCAATTTACGACAATCTCAATAAGGCAACAGAGGAACTGACAGACCTTGTCAAGAGGATTAAAAGCAGCCGGGGAACCCTCGGCAGGCTGCTGAACGAGGATGACGTGTATTCCGATATCGCATCTTCGGCAGAGGATATAAAGGCCTTTTCGGAAAAACTCCGGGCATCGCGGGGAACCCTCAATAAATTCATAGAAGATGAGCGTCTCTACGAAAATATCAATGAGGCCTCCGGGAAACTGAACAGGCTCCTCGAGAAAGTGGAGGCGGGCAAGGGGGTCGCGGGCAGTCTCGTGAATGACGAGGAACTTACAACCGAGCTGAAGACTACCCTCAAGGAGCTCAACTCTTTGATAAAAGACATAAGGAAGCATCCCGAGAAATATTTCAGGTTCAGTGTGTTCTGAGATTCGGAGGGCCTTTCACGATTATATTCCAGAAGACAACACATCAAATCACCCCTGTTTACAATAAGCCTTGATGTTGCATAAACACGACAAGGGAGTCTGCCGTAAAACCTTAGCCTCCCTTACACGCAGGCGATGTCTTTATGCCACTGTAAGGTTAACCCGCCGGAGGAATACAAGTCGCCTTTTCCGTCCATCCCTATCGAAGTTATCCCAAGTTAAAGTTTTTTTTCGGAAATCCGATTTAAAATACATTCAATTAAAAAAGGAGGGGCTTCATGAAAAAGGCAAAAAAACTTGCAGCATTATTGATTGCATGCGTAATCGTCGCGTTCGGGTTCGGGCCGGCTGCTTACGCGGTAGACAACGAGGCACTTACAAAAATGATCAAGGCATACAATGAGGAGATGGAAAGGTATGCAGACGCCCTCTTGTCCAAGAACTGGAAGGATGTTGAAAAATCGGCGCGCAACCTTCTGAAAAAATCGCAAGAGCTGGATAATATCGGCAAAAAAGAGCGGAATAAAGACTGGCTGAACGAGAGCAACCAACTGGTCACACACTCCAAGGAACTGATTTATTTTGCCGGGGAAAAAGACGCAATAGAGTCATTCTTTACGGCTGCGGGACTGCATATGCACTTCAGGCTGTTCCAGGCTGCAAACCCTTCTTTGTTAATCGATCATATCAGCGAGGGAATTGAAGGGCTTTCAAAATCAATCGAGGAAAAAGACAGTAAAGATGCCATCGAATCAGCGGAACATATCAATATCGGTGCAGGCATCATAGCACTGTCGGGGCTGACGGTAAAACGTAAATTTGCAAACACACGCTGGGTTAAAGATGCTTATAAAATGAGCATGGCAGGAGATGAAATCCAGGAATTCATACGTGAAGGCAACTGGGCCGGTGTAAAGAAGTTACTGGAGCAGATCATGAAAACACACAGAAAGATAAAAAGCTCTCTGAAGGGATAAATAATGAACTCGACGCTTAAATCCAAACTGGTAACAGCGTTTCTTGCAGTCGGGATACTCCCATTTGCCGCAGCCGGCATTATTTCGCTGTATATGTCGGGGAATGCCCTGAAATCACAGTCCGTTCAAAAACTGGAAGCGGTCCGCGAAATCAAAAAGGTGCAGATTGAAAAACTCTTCTCCCGTATTTTTCAGGATATAAAGCTGATTGCCTCGCTGGATAACGTGAAGGATTTCTATACCGAATTTGAGAATATAGGACTCTCACAGGGCTATGACTCTGAGGACTATAATGAGGCGGCGGACGAGTATACGCCGGTGTTGAAAAGTTATGCGGAAGGGTACAGCGACCTTTATCTGATCTCCCCTCAGGGGGATGTCGTATATTCGCTTAACAGGGCTGCGGACTTCGGGGTAAACCTTGATACCGGCGGATACAGCAATACCGGCCTGGCGAAGGTATTTAAGAAAGCCCTGGCCGGCAGGGTGGCCTTTGCCGATATCGCACCCTATGCCCCCTTAAAAGACACGCCGGCTTCATTTGTCGCCGCTCCGATAAAAGGAGAATCCGGTTCGATCATCGGTGCCATCGCGTTTCAGCTCTCTCTGGAGGCCGTTAACTCCATCATGAAAGAACATGCTGGCATGGGGAAAAGCGGGGAAACCTACCTGGTGGGCATGGATAAACTCATGCGGTCGGACAGCCATGAAGACCCCGGAAATCATTCCGTAGCCGCCTCATTTGCAAATCCGGAAACAGGCAAGGTGGAGACGGAGGCTGTAAAAGAGGCCCTCTCAGGTAAGACCGGTTCAGGAATAATTACAAGCTACAACGGCGACAGGGTTCTTACATCCTATACCCCTGTAAAGGTGGGAGACACCACATGGGCATTGATTGCGGAAATAGACACCGAGGAGGCATTAGCGGCCGTAAATTCCATCAGGTGGCTGATGCTGCTCGTCGCCGTCATAGGCATCGCCGCCATTATAGCCGTGGCGCTGACCATCAGCAGTGCCATTACCGGGCCGATCGGCGAATCCGTGGAGTTTGCAGACAATATGTCAAAAGGTGATTTTACGAGGACACTTGATATCAGGCAGAAAGATGAAATCGGGATACTGGCCGGGGCCTTAAACAATATGGTAGTGAAACTGGGCAACATGATCAAGGACATAATAGCAGTCACTGATTCCCTGAAGGCCGCATCGGACAAACAACTGGAGGCGGCAGGGGATTTGAACAGGGGCATCAGTGAGCAGACAAGCCAGACGGAACAGGCCGCCACAGCCATTACCGAGATGTCCCAGACGGTTATGGACATAGCAAAGAACGCCACGGATGCGTCGGAGGCATCAAAAAAAGCCGGCGATATCGCCAGAGAGGGTGAAAGGATCGTCGAACAGACCGTGGCAGGCATGATGAAGATATCCGATACCGTGGGTGGACTGGCTTCCGCAATAAATGATCTCAGCAGTAACAGCAATGAGATAGGCAATATAGTGAGTGTGATAGACGACATTGCGGAACAGACAAACCTTCTGGCCCTTAATGCAGCAATAGAGGCGGCAAGGGCAGGGGAACAGGGAAGAGGTTTCGCGGTTGTCGCCGATGAGGTCAAAAAGCTCGCAGAGCGTACGAGCAAGTCAACCAAGGAAATCGCCGAGATGATAAAGAAGACGCAGGACAATACGGCGATATCGGTCAAGGGCATGGAGACCGGAATAAAGGAAGTGGAGATGGGGGTGGCGCTGGCCGAACAGGCAAAAGGTGCCCTTATTCAGATCGTAGAGGCCTCCGAAAAAAGCATGGATATGGTAAGACGTATAGCAACCGCGGCGGAAGAACAGTCAGCGGCCTCGGAGCAGATATCCGCGACCATGGAAAGTATCGCCTCTGTAGCCAAGTCTTCCGAGCAGGTCACAAAAGGCATCAGGGATATCGCCGGAGATGTTGCAAGATTCGCATCTGATCTGTTCAGGTCCGTATCGCTGTTTAAAGTGACTGACCAGCAGGAGATAAAAGCATCATTACAGGAAAAGACTCAGGAGCCCCCTCCCCCTGACCCCCTCGCGCAGGGGGAGAGAGGACCTGGTGGAGGGTGGGAGTGAGAGGGATCACGGATAACGCCCTTCCGGTGGACTACCATGCCCCGCTACCTGTACTTTAATGCCGCCTGTAAGATTAAAGCTGCTAAAGTTTCCGGCTAAACGGCCGATAAGAAACTACAAAAATGTAATATGGGAAGGAGGAGTGATGTCATGAAAAAAATCCCGATCTTTTTAATCGTGGCAATTTTCCTGGCCGGGAGTTTATATGCAGCGGAGTACGAGATAGTCAAAGTGGTGGATGACCTGCAGGTCAAGATCCTGATGGACAACAACCCCCCTGCAAAGGGTGAAAACAATCTGAATATTATCCTGACCGACCCGGAAGGCAAACCGGTGACAAAGGCGAGAATCAAGGTCGATTACAGCATGCCTCCAATGAAAAACATGCCCACAATGATCTACAAGACAAGGGCAAAACTCAAGGGTGAGACGTACAAGGCAACAGTCAACTTTTCAATGTCAGGCCGATGGGATATTGATGTAAATATAAAAAGGCCCGGTAAGTCCCTCGCTAAGGTTTCTTTCAGCGTAAATGTCTCGTAAATATTCCTCCTTTCCGGGGAGAAAGGGTACAGAAGGAGCGAAAACATGACCCTGAGAAAAAGCGTGGGCATAGGTGTAACAGGGATAATATTTCTGAGCGCCGTCATTGTCGTGAGTTTCGCCCTCGTGCTGTTTAAGCTCGAAGACCTCGGCAAGAAGGAAATGGACCTGATAGAGGTAAACGACCACCTCAACAGGGGATACTTCGAGCTCATCGCCTGGATGAGCGAGATAAGCGACCATATCTTTGATGACTGGCCTTTTGAGGGCAACCTCGACTACAGGGAAAGCCTCCTCGGGAAGTGGTTTGAAGAGCACGGGAGCACGAAGGCCATGAGCGATGAGAACAAAAAAATGGTTGAGGATTTTGCGAGTAACACCGAGGCGCTTTTCCACAGCGCGGCCAGGATTGTCAAAGCCGGGGATATTGAATTAAAGAAGGAGATCTATTTCGATGAATTCCAGTCCTATGCACATGCAATAGAGCCGCTGGTAGGAGGGATTACAAATTTTTACCAGGCAAAGCTCGCCGGCATTCGTGAAAAACGCATAAATCTGCAAAAGAATATAGGGTACTTTATAATAGTCGCGGCCTCCATCACTATTATTTCCATGCTCTTCGCCGCTTTGGCCATCTTTAAAGGTGTACTAAAGCCGCTCCATCATATCTCCCGGGAGATGATAGCCGTGGGCCGGGGTGACCTGAGAGTGAGTGTCAACTACGAGAAAAACAACGAGATAGGCGATATCGCCCGCAATTTCAACAAGATGGTCGTATCCTTCCGCGACATAGTAAACGGCATTCTCACATCATCCGGCAAGGTTGTATCCACTGTGGACGTGTTAAGGGAAATGGCGAAGAAGACGGCTGAAGGGGCGCAGAACCAGCACAATCAGACCACGCAGGCAGCCACTGCCACGGAAGAGATGAGCCAGACGATTACCGAGATAGCGCAGAACGCCGCAATGGCGGCTGAATCCTCTTCCGCCGCTATCGAGACAGCGGACAAGGGCAGGGAAGTGGCGGACGGAGCCGTGGAGACGATAAACCAGGTTTACACTTCCACGATCGGTCTTGCCACGGAGATAGAAAAACTGAACAAGAGCGTATCCGAGATAGGGGAGATAGTGACGGTCATAAACGGCATAGCAGACCAGACCAACCTTCTTGCGCTCAACGCGGCCATTGAGGCGGCAAGGGCCGGAGAGCAGGGAAGAGGTTTTGCGGTTGTCGCCGATGAAGTGAGGAAGCTCGCCGAAAATACGATAAAGGCAACGGCGGACATCTCCGAGAAAATCGGCATGGTTCAGAAAGAGTCTGAGCAGACAACCCGGTCCATGGAAGAATCATCCGGGGAAGTGACAAAGGCTACGGATTATATCAAAAATCTGGGTAGTTCCCTGCACTCTATCGTGGAGTCCGTGCAGAAGGTCCGCGACGAGGTGACACATATAGCCACGGCGGTTGATGAGCAGTCATCGGCAGCCGGCGAGGTGTCAAGCAGTATTGAACAGACGGCGATCATTTCAAATGAAGTCGAAAAGATGTCCGAGGAAGTCCTGCGTGAAGTCAACAATCTGACCCGTATAGCGGAAGAACTCAAAAACTCCACGGCAGGCTTCAGGACCGGCGAAGACACGGAAGACTCCGGTGATAAGATGCCGGGCGGCGAACCCGCCCCCGAGCTGCCCGAAGGCCACGGCAATATTGCATAATACGGGAGCTCCGCTAAGCATCCAGGGAATTCAGTATATCCCTGTATCGCTGTGCATCTTCCATCTTCCCCCTCTTGTCGCACCCGTTAATCAGTATCTTCAGCTTTCCGGAAAGGACATCGATGATTTTTTGTTTATAGTACGGATGTGACTCTGCATCGAGCAGGCCGGCCAGTGACCTTACCCTGAACCTGTCCATTGCATGATACCTGGCCGACAACTGGTCCCCGTGCCCGCCGTATTTGATTACCGAGAGAGATGGCTCAAGCCCCGCCGGATGCCGGCGCAATATCTTGAGCCACAGGTCATAATCTTCACAGGCAGGCAGTGTCTCGTCAAAATTACCGTACTGCTGCAACAGGTCTTTTTTTACCAGGACGGCCGACGGGGAGACAAGGCATCTCAGGAGTGACGGCTCCCATATCCAGCCTGCGGCCTTCCGGTGATACCTCCGGGGATTGACGCGCACGCCGTTTCTTATCCATATCTCCTCTGACTGCAGTATCTGATAAAAGGGATATTGCCCGAGATATTCAACCTGTTTTTCCAGTTTGTCCCTTTCCCAGCAGTCATCTGAATCAAGAAATGCGATCCACTCAGTGCGCGCATTCTCTATGCCCCGGTTTCTCGCCGCAGAGGGGCCGGAGTTGCGGGAAAGATAAATCCGGGTTATTCTGTCTCCGTAACCTTCAAGTATTTCCCGCGTACCGTCGGTCGAGCAGTCATCGACCGCAATAATCTCTACGGGCATATACGACTGTGAAAGTATGGAATCCACGGCGCGTTTGACGGTCTGTGCCCTGTTGAATACCGGCACTACGGCTGTTATTTCGGGACGGCCTTTATTGATGAAATGAAAGAGCCTCATGAATTCCTCACGGAACAGCCCGAGGTTTCTGTTGAACTCCGCGATTGCATCGGCTCCTGAATAATCCGTGCCGAATTTCAGGCAGTGAAAGCTGATACCGGTATCGCGGAATATCTCTGCCTGGGGGTAACATTCCATGTCAACAGAGTCGCATGCCCTCCATGATTCCGGCACCCTGCCGGGGGCCGCCTTCCCCACGCTTATCAGTGAATGCACGTTTATCATGCCCGCTGGATAAGGCACGGGAAGCCTTGTATCCAGTTCCAGCCGCTTTCCCTCCTCGTTCACCACGTACCGGGGCATTATCCATTTACCGGCAGGGTATCCGCGGTTCAGCAGGCCGCATGTCCCGATGTTCAACACATACAGGGGATTTAAATTCCCGCGTATCCAGCGTGCAGCCTCCCTGCCCGCCTCCAGGCCTGCACCTGTGATTAACACGAGGATGCCTGACCGGCCGTCCTGCGGCCGTGCGCCGGATTTCAGGGCGGCAAGGGTATGGACCGGCACGTGCCCTGCCGTGAGCCAGGCCTTTGGAATTTCCTTCTTAAGGGCAACGGTGATGACAAGCTGGATGCCGGTAGTGCCTGTTTTATTCATACGGATATTATTGAATCATACCTTATTGACATCTCCCTTCTCAAATGACGCTCACTGCGAGAGCGATGGCCATGCCTTGCCGTGCTGGCGATGTTTTTTGCCACTATAAGCCTTAATGTTGCATAAACGGCCAGAGGAGTCTGCCCCGCAGGCAACATTTTACGCCACTGCAAGGTAAAATACCGGCCGCATGCTAAAGAAAACCACCCGAATATACGATACATATTCATACAGGATCCGTTCACCGCGGATGCTGACCGGCGGGATAGCCTGCCGGAAAATCTTTACAAGGTGACGGGAAGATGCAATGAACATTTTCGTAATCATCACTGCATGGCTTTCAGTGGCGGTCTTTGCAGTGATGGCCGTTTACAGGTTTATAAAGTTTGCAGCCATGCCGCTGCATCTCCGCTGGGAGCTTTACCCTGTGGCGCATGAGAGCAGGGAAAAGCGGCGCTACGGGGGCTCATACATGGAAGAGATGGACTGGGTTAAAAGGCCCCGGCGCAGGTCACTCTCAGGGGAGATATCTTCAATGCTGGCGGAGATATTCTTTCTGCACAGGGTGAGAGAACATAACCGCCACGGAATCTGGATATTTTCCATCTGCATGCACTGGGGGATTTATCTGTTTGCGGCATGGATAGCACTCCTTGCAGCAGGGACATTTTTTGAATCCGATGCCATGTCACGGGTTGCAAACATTACGGGCGTCGCCGCCTTTGTCATGGGTGCCTCCGGCTCCTTAATGCTTGCCGTTAAACGGGTTGCTGAAAGGGGACTCAGGCTTTATACCGCGCCTGTCGATTATTTCAACCTCATGTTCCTCTTCGCCGTCTTTGCTACAGGGCTGGCCTCGTGGTTCGCCGACCCCGGCCTCGCCGGCTCCCGCGCATACGTGAAGGGTGTAATATCATTCACTCCGGTTTCCGTACCGCCCCTCACCATATTGAATTTTATGCTGTTACAGCTCTTCCTGGTTTACATGCCGTTTACAAAGTTGTTTCATTACATTGCGAAATACTTCACATTTCATAAAGTCATGTGGGATGACGCCTTCAAGGTGAAAGGCTCGCCGGTGGATAAAAAGATAGTCGAACAGCTCTCCTACAGGGTTACATGGGCCGCCCCTCATATAGCGCCTGATATGACATGGCTGCAGCAGGCGCAGATCACCGACGTGGCTGAAGCGGAGGCGGCGCCGTCTCCTCCGCGCAGGGTGCCGGATACTGCGGCCCCTTCCGAACAACAGCATGCAGCCGGAGCAGGTGAAACAGGTGAGTAAAAAAAGGACTCAGAATCTCAGGGACATGGCCGCATTAACGGATGAGCCCCTTTATTCACTGCAGCCCGGGGACCTGATCGAACTGCCTTTTCTGGACAGTGAGCCTCCCGTGACGCCCCTGCCCGAGCATCTGTGCGCCGGATACGACCTCTCCTTTGACGGCTTTACTCCACTGGGGATACCACATCCCGCGTCAGATGATGATAAAAGGAGACTGGTGGAAGGCTTTCTCAGCGGAATGAGAAAACTCCTCGACGCGCAGGACAACTGGCCGTTTCTGCAGGTATTCAGGCTCTCCCTGGACTACTGCACCAACTGCCAGACATGCGCCGAGCAGTGCCATGTATACCTGGCAAGCGGCAGGCAGGAGATATATAAACCGACACACAGGACAGAGGTGCTGAGGAGGCTCTACAGGAGATATTTCACCGCAGGGGGAAGGATTCTCAGGCGCTTTGCAGGCGCGGACATAGAGCTCAACCACAAGACCGTGATAAGGCTGCTCGAGTCCTCTTACCGCTGCGGCCTGTGCAGGAGGTGCGCGCAGGTATGCCCCGTGGGCGTGGATAACGCCCTGATAGCCCGGGAGATAAGAAAGCTCTTCAGCCAGGAGATGGGCATTGCACCCCGCGAACTCTTTCAAAAAGGCACGCGCAAACATCTCAGGGAAGGTTCAGCCACGGGGATGACCGAGGCAGGACTGAAGAACATAATTGAATTTATGGAGGAAGACATACACGAAAGGACGGGCAGGAAGGTAAAAATCCCACTGGACAGAAAAGGGGCGGACATTCTCCTGTATCACAATGCAGGGGAGTTCATTTCATGGCCGGACAGCGTGGAGGCCTTTGCAATCCTTTTCGATGCAGCAGGAATAAACTACACCCTCAGCAGTGAGGCCATAGGAATGGATGCGGTAAACTACGGGCTCTTCTTCGACGACATCGAGCTGGCAAGGATAGGGCTCCGGCATCTCTCCATCGCCAGGGAACTGGGAGTGAAAAAGATAGTGGTGGGAGAGTGCGGCCATGCACACAAGGTGTTCTGTGTAACAGGTGACAGGGTCTTCCCGGGTGACCTGAGCCTTTCGGAGATTCCGCGCGAGAGCTGTTTTCCGCTTTTCCGCGAGATAGTAAACAGCGGAGCCGTAAAATTCGATCCCCTGAGGAACAATTTCCCGGTGACCCTCCAGGACCCGTGCAGCATAACACGCATGATGGGCATTGTCCGGCCCCAGAGGCATGTCATCAACAGGATATGCCCGCAGTTCAGGGAGATGGAGCCTCACGGGGTGAGAAACTACTGCTGCGGCGGGGGCTC